>JASFGJ010000495.1:0-3781 GCA_050123815.1 Desulfobacteraceae bacterium | reverse complement strand
CGCGCGCTGTTGCCTACAATCTTGCCGAAATGGACGGTCTTTCTTAGTTCGTTTTCGATGACCTGCCGTTCGGCATCCAGGGTTTTGCGATCCAGGGCGTTGGCGATGGTCTGCTTGAGCTCATCATTGTCGAAGGGTTTGGGCACGTAATCAAAGGCGCCGTCGTTCATGGCCTCCACCGCCGTTTCGGTGGTGGCGTACGCCGAAATCATGATGACCACGGTTTGGGGCCGCTGCTTTTTGGCAGCCCGCAGCACCTCCAGTCCGGTGATGTCTCCCAGGCGAATGTCGCACAGAATCAGATCGAAATCCTGCTCCCGGACGCACGCGATGGCCTTGGTGCCGTTTTCAGCCAGTTGGATCTGGTAGCCCTCCTTGGAAAGCATGAATTCCAGCAGTTCCCGCATACTGCGTTCGTCGTCAACAATCAGAAGTCGCGCTTGAGATCTATTCATGATGGATGCTGTTCCTTTAGTTCATCGTGAACCGGTCGTCCGTCCACAAGGGTCATCACCGCCCGCCCCTGCAACTTCCATCCGGCAAAGGGCGTGTTGCGGCTCTTGGATTTGAGTGCATCGGGTTCCAGGGTAAAGAGGCACTTGGGGTCGATGAGCGTCAGATCGGCGGTCAGGCCTTTGCGGACCCCGCGTTCCAGACCGAGAATCCGGGCCGGAGCCAGGGCCATGCGGTCCACCAGCGTTTCGATGGACAACACGTCGTCGCGCACCAACTTCAGGCTCAATGCAAGGGCGCTTTCAAGGCCGATAATGCCGTTTGCGGCGCGATCGAACTCCACCTCTTTTTCCAGAACGTCGTGGGGGGCATGATCGGTGGCGATGGCGTCCAGCGCGCCGTCCGCCAGCCCCTGTTGCACGGCCTGACGGTCCTGTTCGCTGCGCAGCGGCGGGTTCATTTTGGCGTTGGTGTTGTAACCGGCAACGGCCGCATCGGTCAGGGTAAAATAGTGCGGCGCCGTTTCAGCCGTGACGGCGATGCCGTCCTGCTTGGCCCGCCGGATGGCCTCCACCGACTCGCGGGCGCTGACATGGGCGATATGCACGGATGTGCCGGTCAGCGCGGCCAGGGCGATGTCGCGCATCACCATGACGCTCTCGGCGGCGTTGGGGATTCCGGGAACCCCCATTTGGGTGGCCTGCGCCCCCTCGTTCATGGCACCGCCGGCCACCAGATCGAAGTCCTCGCAATGAGAGATGACGCGCAGTCCGAATCCGGCGGCATACTCCATGGCCCTTCGCATCAGTTGGCTGTTCATCACCGGCATGCCGTCATCGCTGACCGCCACGGCACCGGCTGCTTTGAGCGCGCCAAATTCACTGAGCTGCTCGCCTTTCAGGCCCTTGCTGATGGCGGCCACCGGATAAACCTTGACCAGCGCCGCCTGAGCCGCCTTTTCAAGGATCTGCTCCGTAATGGCCGGATCGTCGTTAACGGGAAAGGTGTTCGGCATGGTGCACACGGCCGTGAAACCTCCGGCGGCGGCGGCCGATGATCCGCTGGCGATATCCTCTTTGTATTCCTGGCCCGGCTCGCGAAAATGGACGTGCATATCGATCAGGCCGGGCACCAGCCACAGGCCTTGGGCCGACACCATTCGGCAATCCGGACCAACCGGCAAACGGCCTTCGGGCTCGACGGCCGATATTTTCCCCTTTTCGACGAGCACATCGCAGGTTGCGTCGCAATGACCGGGATCGATGACCCGGGCGCCCCTAATCAGTATCGGCATTACGCCCTCCTCCCGCAACCAGGTACAACAGGGCCATACGAACGGCCACACCGTTGGTGACTTGATCCAGAATCACGGACCGGGGACCGTCGGCCACATCCGGGGCGATCTCCACGCCGCGGTTCATGGGGCCGGGATGCATGATCACGGCATCGGGTTTGGCCAGATCCGCACGGCGAGCGTTCAAGCCGAAAAAACGCGCATATTCGCGCTCGGTGGACATCAGAAATTTCTTCTGACGCTCTTTCTGGATGCGCAGCATCATGACCACATCGGCCCCTTCGATGGCCGCTTCCACGCTGGCGGCAACCTCTACCCCCAGGCTTTCAATTCCCTTGGGCATCATGGTGGGCGGTCCGGCCAAGGTTACCTTGGATCCCATTTTGGTCAGTCCCACGCTGTTGGAACGAGCCACCCGGCTGTGGGCAATGTCTCCGATAATGGCAACCTTGAGCCCCGCAAGCGTTCCTTTGCATTGACGGATGGTCAGCATATCCAACAGCGCCTGGGTGGGATGCGCATGGGTGCCGTCTCCGGCATTGATTACCGCTGCCTTCAAGCGCGAGGCCAACATATGTGGCGCACCGGCGTAAGCATGACGCAAAATGACGACATCGGGATGCATGGCTTCGAGATTCTTGGCGGTATCCAGAAGGGTTTCCCCCTTGACCAGACTGCTGGTGCTGGCGGAGATGGAAAGACTGTCCGCGCTCAATCGCTTGGCGGCAATATCAAAAGAGAGCCGTGTACGGGTACTCGGTTCGTAGAAAAACAGGATAACGGTTTTGCCTCTGAGGGTGGGAACTTTCTTGATGGGGCGCTCGGATATCTCTTTCATGCTGTCGGCAGTATCCAGGATTTGCTGGATATCGTCGACAGACAGTGATGCCATGTCGAGAATATCTTTATGTTCCAATGACATATATCACCCCACGGGTATGGTATGCAACGGATGAACTGATAAGCCGGCGATGCCACGCATCGGCACGGCGGCCACAACCAGTGTGGTTTGGGTATCTAGTGTATAAGGCTTCCCAATCGTTTCCAGCGCACGTCAAGATCTTTCCGGTTCCACGACCAATAGATAATGAAGGCTTTGCCTTTGACCGCAGAGACGTCCGCAAACTCCCAGAACCGGCTGTCATTGCTCTCATCCCGGTTGTCCCCCATAACGAACAGCTTTCCTTCGGGGACTTTGAGCGGCGCGAGATTATCGCGTGTCGTGCCGTACACGCCGCTTGAGGGCAGAATACGGTTGTCCGTATGCACGGCAAAGTCCTCTTTCTGCAGTTCATCGTTTATGTAGACCCGCTTGTCGCGAATCATTATGGTATCGCCGCCGACGGCAACGACCCGCTTGATAAAATCCTTGCTGGGATCTTTGGGATATTTAAAGACGACGATATCGCCCCGCTTGGGATTTTTTACCGGGATCACCGTAATTTTGGTGAACGGTATTTTGACGCCGTAAATGAATTTATTGACCAGGATGTAGTCGCCGATCAACAGGGTGTTCTGCATGGAGCCGGAAGGGATTTTAAACGCCTGTACCACAAATGCCCGGATGAATAGGGCCAAGATTACGGCGATCACCAGCGCTTCGATATTTTCCCGGAGCTTGCCCTTTCCAGACTTCGATGCAGCAGGGGTTTTTTGGGGTTCGTCTTTCTTCAAATCAGTTACACCATCAGTTTTTTATTGTCAGTGAAATGCCCATGACGGCACAGCGTATTTACGGGGCGAAAAGTACCAACCCGAACCGTAGAACAATATTGGTCATGGCACCGGCGGCGATGTCATCCATAACGATCCCCCACCCGCCGCTGAGGTGACGATCCAGTTGCCTTACCGGCGGCGGTTTGAGGATATCAAATACCCGGAACATAAAAAAACCGGCCAAGCCGGTAACCCATGACAGCGGTATGCCGACCAGCGCCACGCACATGCCGGCAATTTCATCGATCACTATGCATCCCGGATCCTTTTGTTTAAGCTGCTTTTCCGCCAGGTGAGCGATCCATACAGCCGCCGGTA
>JASFGJ010000494.1:0-3785 GCA_050123815.1 Desulfobacteraceae bacterium | reverse complement strand
CGGACCGCAGAAAGGTCGGGCTGCCGCAAAGTCGGTCAACAAACGCCTTCAGCCTCTCACCACCGGCATCCTGGGACACGGATACCGGCACGCGAATGATCAGTCGCCCCCGTGGCCGCAAGGTTTTGCGAACGTGCTCGAGGGTCCTGCCCAACACATGGTCGTCCAGCTTGTGGACGACATTGATAAGAAAGGCGGCATCCGCGGGTTGCGGCGGCTCGGGAATATCCGGCGCCGTCAAGTGAAAGGCGCGGCCCCGTTCTCCGAAGGCGATGGCGGCAGCCCGCATCTTTTCCGGATCGGCTTCGCTGCCGTAAACACAAACGCCGGGATGGTGTTCGATCAGCCAATTCGCAGCAACACCGTATCCGCATCCGATATCAAGCACGATGCCGAGTCTGTCGGGCTCCCCAAGCAAATCGGGCAGCTCATAAAACAGCGTATCGGTTTTCAGTTGGACTCGTGCGACGATCCGCGGAAAGGCCTCAAGCCGCCGGTAACGCTCCAATACCCGCCGGCGCCATGGTCCCGACCGATCGGCTTTGCTCTGCCCGGATGCGAAATGACGCTTCAACAGCGGGGGCAGAAGAACAAACGCACCAACCAACGAATAGCCGATTCCCAGCAAAGAAGTGATTCCGGCACTGCGCAGCAGCGCATGCTCGGCCAGGCACAACACCCCGAATCCGATCAGGGTCGATGCCGAAGCCATGACAACGGCCAATCGAATGCGGCCAAAGGCCGGATGATCGGTGCCGCCGTATCGCTGATAGGCCCGCACCAGAAAAAGTGCGTAGTCGATACCCATGCCCAGCACGATAATGGCCAGCATCAGGGCCGGTATATCCAGGGGGTGGCCGATCAGCTTCAACGATCCCAGCGTGCACACCAGCGCAAACAACACGGGGGCGAGACAAATGAGGGTCAGGCGAACGTTCAGGAAAAAGGTAAAAAGCAGCAGCGTAACGCTGAAACCGATCACCGCCAGCATTTTGACAAATGTGGAAAACAGAAGCTCACCCAACTGCTGTGAAAAATATTTCGGGTCGAACATGCGCGCCAATGAGGCGTAGCGCTGATTCAGATGCCGCGGCTGGTAGTCCGGCCCCGGAGTCAATGTGGAAAATTGCATAAAGCTGCCGTCCGCGTGCTCGACAATACCGACCAGCGGAAAAAATTTGTCGGGAACCGCGATGGGTCCCTGGCGATGGGGCGACAATACGGCATTGAAAAAGGGTGCAAAGGCATCGGTGGTAAATCCTAAAGCGGAACCACTTTCTAAAGCTTCGCGGATCTGCGCTTGCCGGCTTGGTGTCCAGAATGCCCGCCAGGCGTCAAAGTTTTTACGGCTGCGTCCGCTGCCGGGAAACAGCATCGAGCCGACGAATCCGGATGCCAGATACCCCTTGTGCAGATCCTGTTCGATGTCCAAAAGCAGATTGTCTCCGCTGTTTTGCACCTCCTGGATGGTTTTTCCTTCAGTCAACAGATAGATCCGCGAAAAAAGGCCGCCGCCCCAGACGGTGGTCATCAGACGCTGAGCCTCCTGCGTCTCACGGCTGACCGTATTCATGGTGGTGAGGCTGACATTGAACTGAGGATTTGCAAAAAAAAGCATGCCGCAGAAAAACAGTGTTGCAATGAATGCGGTTTTTTTACCGGCCACCGGAACGACTCCGACAAAACGTCGAAACGGCAGGGATCTTTGCCTGGCCGGCGGCAGCTGAGGAAATATCCTGGGAAACACCGCATGGACAAACAGGAACGAAAATGCAATGCCCAGGGCCGTAAACTGGCCCAGCTGAACGAAGATCGGGAAACCGGACAAACAGAGTGATGCAAACGCCCCAACCGTGGTCAGCGCCGCCATGAGCCCGATAGCCCAGATCTCGGTGGAGGCCTGCTTGCCATACGATTTGCGGGAGCGGTCTAAAAACAGCAGATAGGCGATGCCGTGGTCAACCGTTATGGATATGATCGCTCCGCCAAATCCCAACGCCATGATGGAGATCTTGTCGTGTATCAGCGCAAGTACGAAAAAGGCGCTTACCGTGCCGGCCACAGCAGGAAGAAAGGCAAACAGGCCGACCAGCGGTCGCGGGAAAGCGAAGATCAACAAAAGGGCAATGCCGACAGTGGCCAGAAAGATCGCTTTCTGGACATCCCGCCTGGCGATGGATTCGTTGTCCAGAGCCGCCCTGTAAGCGCCCATGGGTGTCAGTCGAACCGGCTCGCCGCCGACCTTCCCGGCTTCCAGCTCCACGGAGATCGTACGCATGAGTTCACTGATCTTGCGGGCCAGACCGGTATCGGTACCCGAGGCGGCAGGCGTGGCTATGATCAACAGATGACGCCTGTCTGACGACAGCAGCTTTCCTTTGTAAATTTCAACGTTCGCGGCCGGAGCCAGATGCGCCAGCTTGGCCATCACGATATTGCGCAGTCCCAGCGGGTCGCGCGAGATGAGTGCCGCCTGCCCGATGGCGTCCAGGTTGTACAACTGCGCCTGCAGCGCCGCCAGACGCTGTTTGATACTGTCGGGATCCAGCAGCGGCAGCACGTGGGTTTCAAGCTCCTTTGGGGTAAACATCACCGGCAGGTTTTCGACGACATGGTGGATCAATGCCGGTACGAGTTGTTGCATGGAAGCGGTCCCCACGCGGTTGAAAAGTCCGCTTTGGCGCATGCGCTGCTCGACCCGATCCGCAGTTTGAACAAGCCGCTCCGGATCCGGTGTTTCGAGCCCCAGATCCACAACCATCTCGGATTGGATGGGATGGTGTTCGAAGATGTAGTTGGCGTCGTCCAGCACCGTATTGTTGCGGGGAAGATAGCGCGTAATATCGGTGTCGATATCGGTCAGAGCAAAGCTCGAGACAAGCAAAAGGGCAATGGCGCCCACGGTCGCTAAAAACGGCAATATGTTAAAGGATCTGGATTTTATCAAATCAACCGCCACCCCAATCGGGTATCTATCCGAGCCCAACGCTTGCAATCCTACGGATTTAGATTAAACTATGTAGACTATTTCGTGTCCATCCATTTATTCCCTCTCCCTTGAGGGAGAGGGTCAGGGTGAGGGTGAAACGCCTTGACACCACCCCCCTCACCCGGCCTCTCCCGCCAGTGGAGAGGAGAACGCAATGAATGAATGGGTGGACACTATTTATCTGCAGACAGCACAAATTACAACCGGATTTGATTAAGGAACATCGATGCGAATTGTATTGGTCCACCCAACCGGATCCAACTGGGTTCCCGGAAAAAAGGACGTTACCGCCACAGCCAACCGCATGGCGCCGCTGGGCCTGCTCTCCATTGCGGCCTACCTGGAGCGCGAAGGATTTAGCGCTCATGTGTTGGATTTTCTGGGACCGGATGCCGCAACGGATCCGCGAGTCAACGCCAAGCGTATCCTCAGCCTTAACCCGGACCTGGTGGGATTTTCAGCGACGACCTCCGGATTTTTGAACGGGTACGATCTGGCAACACACCTCAAAAAGCTGCGGCCACAAGTCCGGATCATTTTCGGCGGCGTCCACATCTCCGCCCTGGGCGGCAAGCTGCTCGAACAATTCGAGCACATCGACTACCTGTGCATGGGCGAAGGGGAGCTTACCCTTGCCGGCCTGGCCGCCGGATATCCCAGCCGGGAGATCAGCGGCCTGGTGTGGCGCGACAACGGGCAGGTCATCACCAACCCGGCCCGGGAACATATACCCGATTTAGACAGCCTGCCCTTTCCCGCCTACGAAAAACTGGCCGGCTTTCCCGGCAGCTATCAT
>JASFGJ010000493.1:0-3798 GCA_050123815.1 Desulfobacteraceae bacterium | reverse complement strand
GATATCGTCCAATAGCATGGAAAAGTTTCGCGCCTGCTGTTTTACCCATGCAGAATCAGGATGGGGCGTGCAACCGGCGATATGAACACGGCGCGTTTTCAAATGGATGAGAAAGAGCGTATAAAAGGTTACCAGCCCGCCCATAGTCCAAACCTCTTCGGTGAAAAAATCCGCGGCCCAGGCAACACCCATATGGGACTTAATGAACCGTTTCCAGGACATGCCCTTTCGTCGGGGCGCAGGCGGCAGCCCGTTTTTGATCAAAATATTGCGCACCGTGCCCGAACATAGATCGTGACCGAGCTTTTTCATCTCGCCGGCAATCCTACAATATCCCCAGGCGTTTTCCTCAGCCATCCGAACCACCAATTTTTGGGTCTGGTCTGGTTTTGACGGCCGTCCCGGCTTTTTAGGCTCAAAGGTCCATTTTTTTCTTTTCATGCGCCGGTGCCAAGAAAGTAGTGTCTCCGGACGCGCAATGCTCATAATTTCATGGAGACTGTTTTTGATTGGCAGTCCATACTTGACCAGCAGCCTGCGCTCGCTTTCGTTGAGGGGCACGCGATTGCCCAACTTGCTGCGTAGGATTTTGTTTTCCTGGCGCAGATAATCGTTTTGCAATGCAAGATCGCGGTTGAACAGTTTTTTGATTTTGGCTATCAACAGGTCGGCAGAATCGAACAGAGTAGGTTTCATAGTGGAGGCTGTATATATTTTATAGCAGTTAAAAATAAAACTGTGGGATTGCGCAGCAAAATTGCTTGGCTTTGTCTTGCAGAAAGTATAGAACATGTTGTATTCATTGATTGTTTTGTGGTGTAAAATCTGATTCAATAATCGCAATGTCCATATCTAATCGGTCTATGTTGAAAAATGAAACTTAAAGAGCTACAAAACCTGGTCGCCGACGGTGAAAATGAGCGTGTTGAATTCAAGGCCACCACCGGCCAGCGGACCCAGGCCGGCAAAACCGTATGCGGCCTACTCAACAATCTTGGTGGTTTTGTGGTATTCGGTGTGACCGACAAGGGCGACATCGTCGGCCAGAAGGTTGCCGCAGGAACACTTGAAAGCATCGCAGCGGAACTCCGAAAAATCGAGCCGCCCGCTTTTCCGGATATCGCAACAGTGCCTTTGAAAAAAGACTTCGCAGCAATCGTGTTAACGGTATCCGGCGGGAGTGGACCTTACACTTTTGACGGCCGTCCCTACCTCAGGCACGGTCCAACTACCATCATCATGCCCAGGGAAGAATATGAGCATCGTTTGGTCGAGCGCCTGCATGGCACCCGGCGTTGGGAAAATGAACCTGTAGCCGAGGGTGTTGCTGTTGAAGACCTTGATGCTGAGGAAATTCAGATCACAATGGACAACGCTGTACGCCTGGGACGCCTGGAAGCCACCGATCGGCGCGATCTTGCATCCATTTTAAGGGGTTTGGAGCTGGTTCGTGAAGGCAAGCTCCTGAACGCCGCTGTGGCGCTTTATGGTAAAAGTGACCGGCTAAAAACACTTTATCCCCAGATGGGCATCCGCCTGGCTCGCTTCAGGGGAAAAGACCGGTTGGCAGACTTTTCCGACAACCGCCAATATTGGGGACATGCTTTCTCGCTTTTACGCCGGGCTGAATCGTTTTTGCTGGACCATGTGCCCATTGCCGGTCGTGTTTTACCAGGCAAGATGGTACGTGAAGATCAGCCTTGGTATCCTCCACGTGCCACACGCGAGGCTTTAGCCAATGCCTTGTGCCATCGGGATTACACAGTGCCTGGCGGCGCCGTGGCTGTAGCTATGTATGACGACCACCTGGAAATCACCAATCCGGGCGAGCTTCATTTCGGCATTACACCTGAAAAGTTAGCTGGGCCTCACGAATCAAGGCCTTGGAACCCGATTATCGCCAATGTGTTTTACCGTGCAGGTATCATCGAACGCTGGGGAATGGGCACGCTGAATATCATTGATTGGTGCTATGAAAATGGCAATCCCCATCCAGTCTGGTCGCAACAGACCGGTTCTGTTTTTGTGAATTTCCAGCCTGCAGTATTACCTGCGGTACCGGAAACAGATAAAGTCACCCCGGAAGTCACCCCGGAAGTCACCCCGGAAGTTCGGTTATTGGGAAATATCAAAGGTGAGATGGGCAGGAAAGCCTTACAGAAGGCTTTAGGTTTGAAAGATGAGGAACATTTTCGTAAAGCTTACCTTCTGCCGGCATTGGAAGCTGGCCTGATTGAAATGACCATTCCCGACAAACCGCGCAGCAGCAAACAGAAATACCGGCTGACGGATAAGGGCGAAAGGTACTGCAAGGCAAAATTCCATGAGTGAATACCAGTATTATGAGTTTCTATCAATCGACAGGCCGCTGACATCGGAAGAGATGGCGGCCTTGCGCGAGCTTTCGACCCGGGCCAATATAACGCCCGTAAGTTTTGCCAATGAGTACAATTGGGGTGATTTCAAGGGCAATCCGGATAAGTTAATGCAGCGGTTTTTCGATGCCCATGTCTATGTGGCCAACTGGATGACGGCCGTTTTCATGGTTCGTTTACCCATTGAGGCATTGGCAAAAGAAACGGCCGATGTCATGGCGGTGCGCTATGTTCTGGATTTCAAGGCCACTAAAACCCATTGGATCATCACTTGGTGTCTGGAGGAGTCTGAAAACTACGACCGCTTTGGCATGGAGGACGGCCGCGGCTGGATGGCGCAACTTGCACCAGTACGGGACGAGTTGCTGCGTGGCGATGTCCGAAGTCTTTACATCGGTTGGCTTGCGGCTGTCACCGGGGAAATGATGGATGACAATGAGATGGAGCCTCTATGCGTGAGCGGACTGGGGAGCCTGACTGCAGCTCAACGGGCGCTCTCGGAGTTTTTAGAGGTGGACACAGACCTGCTGGCGGGTGCCGGCATGGGTAGCCCGGCCATGCAAAACGAGGGGATTTCGCAACAGGAGATGGATAAATGGATCGATCGCTTGCCCCGGGATGAGGTCACAGCGCTCCTGAAACAGCTTCTGGCCGGGAAAGGGCAGCAGGCCGAACGGACGCTCAGGAATCGATTTACGGCATGGCAACGAGGCATGCAGGGCGACAGGACCAAGGCGCTCCGGCGCACGGTTGGAGAACTCCGGAAGAATGCTGAGGCGGCTGAAAAGATACGCCTTGAACAGAAAAAGCGCGAACGCAAGAAGCGTGAGATCAAGCGCCGTAAGGAACGCGAGGCATATCTGAAAAAACTGTCCAATGATTTCCCCAAGGTGTGGAAGACGGTTCAGCAGACCGTCGAACGGGGATCGGGCCTGGCCTACGATGAGGCCTGCTGCACCCTTATTGACCTTTCCGAGGCCTATTCGCTTTACGCGAGCCGGAAGCGGTTCCAACAAGAGTTGAGCAAATTCATGGTCGGCCACATGCGGCGTAAGGCGCTGATTCAACGTCTGGTGAAAGCTGGAATCTGGGTTGAATCGCCGTGACACGCTGCGACACTGAGCTATGACATGCTATGGCACGAGCTGTGACAAGCTGTGAAATCAGGTGCCAGACAATAGAATATGGGAAATTGTATTTGACGTTGCTTCCAATCAGTGAAAGCAGCTTGATCTATAAAAATCGGTATCATTCGAACTCCGGAACCGACATTTCATGATTGCTTTTGGTAGGTTAGCCTACTGTCCGAACGGTAAATCCACTTGCTTTTTGTTTCCTTGTCGTAGAAAATAAACTCTCGCGTTTTTCGCTTAGAAGGGCAGTCGATAGACAACGCATAAATAATTAAATCAAAGGATTAGTG
>JASFGJ010000492.1:0-3800 GCA_050123815.1 Desulfobacteraceae bacterium | reverse complement strand
GGCCGAATGCGAACCCGGATCCATAAGCCAGGATTACATGGGCGGCCAGACCTTCTTGGACAATCTGGCGCAACTGACACGCCATCTCAAAAGCCAGGACAATTTTCTGGCGATCTTTCAGTCACAACCGATGCAGCAGCAGCTCAGTGACATTGCGTCGCAGTTGGGTCGGTTCCTGGATGTCGAAGTTCAGACGCTGCAAGCGCAGATGGGTTTGATGAGCACTGAAGCCGTCGAGCATATCGATCAGCGTATTGAAAAACTCAAAGACATCGTGTGGTGCCTGGACACCGAAATCAAGGAAAACATTGCCAAAGTCAACGCATTGATCGATCCTTCCGGAAACAAACCGACACCTGCAGTCATCAAAATTTACCGCAACATCAACGCAGTTCTGAACAGCATCGACAGACTTGAAGTTCGTGGTCGAGATTCCGCCGGCATATCGCTCATGTTTTTGATGGATCCCAAAAACATGGCCGACATGAACGACGCCTGGGCAACGGCGGGTCTGGAGCAAGAGATCAAAAAGCGCATATCTTGCAAAGTGCTGGCGAATCGATCCATCAGCGTGCATGGGCCCGAGAGCGAGGGAGAGGCGGGAATCTGTTTCACTTATAAAGTCGCTGCCGAAATTGGCAGCCTGGGCGACAACGTCCGGCAATTGCGCCACGACATTGCCAACGATGCTGCCCTGCACCTGATCACACGCCACCCCCTTCACAGCCACACCGTGTCGGCGCACACCCGCTGGGCATCCGTCGGGGCCATCACCATCGCAAACTGTCATCCGGTGGACAATGCCGTTCAATCCCCGCACGGAGAGGATCAAGGCATCATCCACGCCTGCCTCAACGGCGATATCGACAACTACCTGGCGCTGAAGGCACAGTGGGAAAATGACGAGCGTCGAATACCCGAAGAAATTACGGGCGATACCAAAATCATCCCTCTGCAAATTGAAAAATATATCGAAGACGGCCATGATATCACGGAAGCATTTCGGCGTGCGGTAAATGACTTCGAAGGGTCGCATGCCATCACCATGCATACCGATCTGGCGCCGGGAAAATTCTTCCTGGCGCAGAAAGGAAGCGGCCAGGCCATTTTTGTCGGGCTTGCACAGGATCACTACCTGCCCACATCCGAGGTCTATGGATTTGTGGAGGAGACATCGCGCTTTTTAAAGCTGGACGGTGAGAAGGTTATCGAAGGACGAGACGGAAAGACACAGGGACAGATCTATGTGCTGGACCAAACCAAGGCCGGAGGCCTGAGCGGCATCACCGCGATGTACTACGACGGTACGCCCTTGCCGTTAAGCGAAACCGACATTCAGCAGACAGAGATAACCTCCCGTGATATCGATCGGCAAGGTTTCCCCCACTACTTCTTGAAAGAGATTACGGAAGCGCCGGTCTCGGTTGCCAAGACCTTGCAGAACCGCTGGAAAATAGACAAGGACGATCCCAGCCGCTATGCGATCAACCTCGATGCGGAGACCTTCCCGCCCAAGATTGAAAACGCCCTGGCGGAAAATAAAATTCGCCGGATCTATTTGATCGGTCAGGGCACCGCAGGTGTTGCCGCCCTGGCGATTGCGGAAATTGTCGATTATTACCTGAACGAACCGGTATTGAAGATCAGCGCCTTAAAATCATCCGAACTCAGCGGCTTTCAATTGGGCGACGGTGACAGCGAGCAGAGCATGGCCGATGTACTGGTCATTGCCATCAGTCAGTCAGGCACCACCACCGACACCAACCGTACAGTGGATATGGTCCGGGCACGCGGTGCCTATACCATGGCCATTGTCAATCGCCGCGACTCGGATATTACGTTCAAAGTGGACGGTGTCGTTTATACCTCCAGCGGCCGGGATATCGAGATGTCCGTGGCATCCACCAAGGCATTCTATTCACAGATCGTTGCCGGCGCGTTGGTGGCGCTCAAGGTGGCGCAAACCAAAGGCTGCCGTTCATCTGCGTTTATCGCCGAAGAGATCAAGGCATTGCTCCAACTGCCGGAGCAAATGGGGCGTGTGCTAAAGCTCTCGGATCAGATTCAAGCCTCGGCCCAACGCCTGGCCCCAACAAAAACCTACTGGGCAGCCGTGGGCAGCGGCCCCAATAAAGCCGCGGCCGATGAGATCCGCATCAAATTGAGCGAACTTTGCTACAAAACCATTTCGTCCGATTATGTGGAAGATAAGAAACATATCGATCTTTCCTCCGAACCGCTGATCCTTATCTGTGCCGCCGGCAGCAGTCCCACGGTCATTGGCGACATCATCAAGGACACGGCAATCTTTACGGCCCATAAAGCCACTCCCGTGGTAATTGCCGATGAAGGCGACGACCGTTTCTCGCCCTATACCGAAGATGTCTTCCATGTTCCGTCGGTCCGGGCCCACCTGGCGCCCATTCTCAATACGTTGGCCGGACATCTGTGGGGCTATTTTGCCGCGCTGTCCATCAACGAGGGGTCCCGCTTTCTGCATCAGTTTAGAGAAGAGATCAAAACAACGGTCGATCAGTACGCCAATAACGGCATGGACGTCTACGAGGTGGTTCTCGAGAAAAGTTTCCGGGAGCGGATGGCCCACTTCTATGCTCAGTTTCGCCAAAAACAACAATCGGGTGAACTGCCTTCGACCATCCAAAATGCCGCCGATCTGCTTCTGCTGTTAAAATATCTGGCCGGACGCCTGCCCGTACCCGACTTTGAGCTTGATTTCGGTAAAAAAGGCACCGCTTTAAACATGCTCAACAGCTTGTTCGAATTTCTCAACAAATCGATCAACGGCATGTCCCGCCCGGTGGATGCCATCAAACATCAGGCCAAAACGGTAACAGTGGGCACAAGCCGTATCAGCGAAAAGATCGAAGGTATCCTGTTCGATACTCTGGCCGACCACAATATCAGTGCGGCTCAATTGATCAACCGAAACATCCTGGTTTTGAAAAACCTGCAGGGAATCGTTGGAAAGATCAACGGGTCGATTCTGTACCGAATCGGCAACCTGAACATCCTTGGCGAGCCCAAAGAAGATACCACTATCGAAATAATTAAAAAATCGGGCGTGCTCAAAACGCTTCCATCGCGTGTCGAAACCGACTCCGCTTTGAAAGGCACTAAGCGGATCATTGTCCGGCAGGGAAATGTGTACATCGGCAAAGGCCGCAAAGACGGCCGCAGCATCCTGGTAATTCCAGCGATTTCCACGGACCCCAAAGCATCGAACCGGATCGAGTATCTGTTGTTGCTCAATATCGGATTTTTGGAAGAGATCGATCTGGCAGCAAAAATCAAGGCCCTTGGCGGCAAGTACGAGCATATCCGGAGCATTGTTCAAGAGAACAGCATCGCCTGGAACGACGACCATCTGGAGCTGGTGGCCATGGACGACCTGTTCGGTCATTCGGCGGAGAAAATCAGCGAACAGATTATGGCTCAAACCGCTGCTAAAGAGTAAAGTTCCGCCAGCATCTCCCTCAAGGCCGCATCCCAGCTGCGGCGGGTAATGCCGAAGGTCTCATCGAGCGAGGAACAATCCAGAACCGAGTAATGGGGCCTCGGTGCGGGCGTGGGGTATTGGTGGGATAATATCGGCACGATTTCCTGGACTTTAAACTGATCGTAAATCCCGGCAAGCGCGAATATCTTCCGGGCAAAGGCATACCAGGTCACGGCACCCTCATTGCTGTAGTGGTAAATGCCCCAGCCGGCCGCGTTCTTTGTAACAAACTGCGCAATCTTCAATAACGCAGCCGCCAGATCACGAGAATAGGTCGGGCAGC
>JASFGJ010000491.1:0-3807 GCA_050123815.1 Desulfobacteraceae bacterium | reverse complement strand
AACTTTTCGCATTTTTCACTACGGCGATGAGCAGCGACGTTGTGGCGCCTGCGACTGGAACGAGGCGTCTCGATGCACACTTCAGGGAACTGGCAGGTGTCTTATGAAGGTCCTGGAAATCATCCATATGCAATCAGGGGCAGGCTCGATTGCATCACTGAGCGATCAGATCAGAGAGTCATTGCTGGGCGCCGATGAGCGGTCCAGGATCGTCGCTATCTATCGCCGCCATGGATTGGTGAATGATCTTGCCATACACATACAATATATCGGCCGGTCTAAAGCGGCGAAACAGAGTGAGCTTGGCCTCCGACTCGCGGCGGCGCTAAGAGAATACGGAATTGTGGAGCATACTGTGTGGACGGAGATGTGAAATGCATACAATGGATGGGACAGCAAACAGCTTCGCAGAATATATAAATCGGGCAGCTCTGCAAGGTCATGCAGTGCTGCCCGATTCAATTCGCGCTACTCGCTGCGCCCCCTGGATGAGGGGATAGCCAACTGAAACTGGCCGGTATCGTAGCCACCTCCGGTAAGTGGTGGCCCGGACATGGTGTGTTGCATCTTTTGAATACCTTTGAGCTTTTTGCATGTATCGATGCACTGTTTTTTTGGTAAATTTCGCTTGTGACAGGTTTTACATGGAGAGGAAATCATCGTGCCTCCTTTTTGTAAAAATCACCTCTAAGCCTTCCAATTAAGTGCCTGGCCATCTGCCGCTTTCGAAATCCGATTGCCCATCGAAAACGGCCGCTTCCATTATGCGACCAGTTATTAGCATGTGGAGATTACCTGCTCATGACCGTAAGATGACCATTTGATAATGTTCGGTCGTTGGATGGCCAAAAGATTGATTATTTAGGTTAACTATCTAAATAAATTATATAATCCATGCAGGGTATCTGCATGGTTGGTGTTTCATTTGCATTGACAGAGGAGGTGGGCGAATATGACTATTGCGCATTAAATTGTAAGTATAACAGAAACTTATGCTGATATCAAGTTCTTGGCTTGATTAGTGATCGGCTTGTGGGATAAGCTAAAGGGGTAGGTGACCCAATTTCTGTTCGAACGGATTTCAGTACGGTAGTTCAACCGGCGTTTTTGAAGCAGCTACGATCAGGGGGTTTTATGGTACGTAGGGAGCGTCACCGCAATCTGTCCTGGATGATACTGTTTGTCAGCTTTCCGCTTTTCATTCTTTTCACATTTCACGCCTTTGCCGATTGGGGGATTCAGACCCTTTCGGGCGGTTACGGGACCGAATCGGGACGGCATTGTTCCATGGCCCTGGACTCCGCCAATCGCGCTCACATTGCCTATATGCATTTTGATACCGGTGTTGGCTATGATGCGCTGTGGTACATCACCAACCAGGTCGGGGCGGTCGATACCTGGGATTCCCTGGCAATCGATGCGCCCTCGGGTATGAGCACCGGAGGATACAACTCCATCTTTGTCGATCCTTCCGACAATGTTCATGTCGGCTATTACAGCATCGGCGGCGGCGACCTGATGTATGCCAACTCAAGCGCATGGCCGACCTGGAATAGCGTGCAGGTGGACACATCCGGGGATGTCGGCCGCGATACCGATATTGTTGCGGACGCCTCCGGCGGCGTTCATATCAGCTATTACGATGCGGGGAATCAGGCATTGAAATATGCTTACAAACCGGCCGGCGGTTCCTGGTCCGTCGAGACCGTATTCGATTTTACCTGTACGAATCCGGACGATCCAACCTGCTGGGTGGGGCAGTACACCTCCATTGGGATCGACACCCTCGGCAGGCCGCATATTGTCTATTACGAAAATGCCTACGGTCACTTAAAACATGCCGTTAAATCCTCCGGCACCTGGTCCAGTGAAACCGTGAGCAGCTCGATCTGGGCCGAACACGAAACATCGCTGGCCATGGACGGAGACGATCTGCATGTCAGCTTTTACAGCGTCGGGGGCGGCAATTTGATGTATGCCACCAATGCCAGCGGAAATTGGGTGGTCGAAACGGCACATAACAGCAGTTTTGACCTGGGGACCTATGCTTCCATTGGCCTTGATGCCGGCGGGCATGTGCATATCGCCTACTATGACGAAACCGAGCAGGATCTTGAGTACACCAACAATGCCAGCGGTTTCTGGATAAACCAAACCATTGACGATGCCGACAACGTCGGATCGGAGAAAGAACTGGTTGTCGGCCTCGGAGACCAGGTTCATATCGGGTACTACAGTGCCAGCGGCAACAGTTTAAAATACGCAGTGTTTGATCCGGATGCACCCTATATAAACGCCACCGTTCCCGAAGACCAGGCACAGGCTGCTCCTCCCAACCGCGCGGTTCTGGCGGCTTTTTCCGAGGCGATCGATCCGTCCACCGTTACCAATGCGAATGTCTATCTGTTGGACGAGCAGAACAATAGCGTCAACGGAACCGTCGAATATGACGCCGTCAGCCATATCGCAGCTTTTTATCCGGTTGCCGATTTGATCCCGGACACCATGTATACGGCAACGGTAACAAAGCAGGTCACGGATTCAGGCGGCAAGCCCATGGCCCGGGATGTTTCCTTCAGCTTTACTACGGCATCATCCGCCGATAGCGACCCACCGTACGTCGAAAGCTCGATTCCCGCAAATGGCGCCGGCAGCGTTGCCACCAACAACTCCGTAATGGTTCTCTTCTCCGAAGAGATTGATCCGACAACATTGACGGCGACCGCCTTTTTGCTGCACGGCGAAGATGTTTCCGGCGGCGGCGTTTACAACGATGCCGTGTCCGGCACGATCGCCTACGATGCCGGAAATCGCGTTGCCGTCTTTACCCCGGATACCCCTCTCAGTGAAAGCAGGAACTATCAGGTCACCCTCACAAGTGCCATCGATGACTTGTGCGGGACCAACATGACCTCGGATCACAGTTTTCTCTTCACCACCGGAAACAGCACCGATACAACTGTTGTTTCGGTCGCTTCGGTAACCCCCGCCGAGGGTTCTGTCGGCGTCTTAAAGGACGCGGTCGCCACGATCCAGTTTTCCGAACCGGTCAATCCGCTGACCTTGATCTCCGACCATTTTTCCGTAAGCGAGTCCACGGCGCGGTCCATTGTTTATAACTGGTATAACTTCACGGCGACCTTGACCTTTGATACGCCCCTTGCCTCAAGCAAGCTCTACACGGCAACGGCCATCGCCGGGATCGAAGATTTGGCGGGCAATGCGTTGAATCCGGGCAAGCAGTGGACCTTTACCGCCACACCCGGGGTGCAATCGACCTGGCCGGTAGAAAGGGCAACCAACATCGATCCGGATCTGCGTCGTGACATCGAGGCCATCTTTTACGGGGATATGGATGCCTCCACCATCGACACCGCCTCCTTTTTCCTATCGCGAAACGGAACCACTGTCCCGGGTACGACCGTTACTTACGACATCGTTGCGCGTACTGCCGGGCTGCGGATTCCCGAAACATTGACGCTTTACTCCGGGGCGACTTACATGGTGACGCTTACAACAGCCGTGCAGGATCAGCACGGCGTGAGCCTGGAGCAGGATTATACGTGGGAGTTTACAACATTCGGCAGTCCATCCAGCGGTGGTTCCGGCGGCTGCTTTCTATCAAAGTTAATTGCCAATCCCATTTAACTTCATTGTTTTGTGGAGGGGTATCAAATGGTAAAAATTATTTTAGCGGTGATGCTAATGCCATTGATTTTTTGCTTTGCATGCGGAAACAGCAGCAAAGATTCGGAGATACAACCCAGTGCATCAGACCCAAGAGACAGCATCACACAATTTGGCATT
>JASFGJ010000490.1:0-3816 GCA_050123815.1 Desulfobacteraceae bacterium | reverse complement strand
TGTCAAAGCCTTACACCCTCACCCTGACCCTCTCCCTCAAGGGAGAGGGAATAAATGGATAGACACTATATAGCATTCAATGCATATCCAATGATGTAAGCAGGATTCTGATTCATAACTGATAACGTTCGGAGGCCAACCATGCGCTACGCCCATACCAACATAGCCGCAAAAGATTGGAAACGTCTGGCGGATTTTTACATTAACGTATTTGGCTGTGTCACCAAGCCGCCGGAACGCAGCCTCTCAGGTGAGTGGCTCGACCGCGCCACCGGGTTAAAAAACGCCAAACTGGAAGGGGTGCATCTGATGTTGCCCGGACACGGATCAAACGGACCGACCCTTGAGATCTTTACCTATCAGGAGATGCAAACCCGTGAACCTGTCATGGCAAATCATGCGGGCTTTACGCACATCGCATTTGAAGTGGATGACTTTGACAGCGTTTATGAAGCGGCGCTCGACAAGGGGGCTGCCGATCTGGGGCATCCCACAGAGAAATTGATTGAGGGTGTGGGAACACTTAAATTCGTCTATTTTCGCGATCCGGAGGGCAATATCGTGGAGCTGCAGTCCTGGAAACCTTAGAATTTGAAACCACTTCTATCCCAATCGTTCGAACAGGTGCTTTATAACCGTGTAAACCAAGGGCATGAAGACTGCCGGCAGCATATTGCCGATTTTGATCTTTTTGATATCCAGCAATCCCAACCCAATGGCCACGATCAGGAGCCCGCCCACGGAAGACATCTGGGCCACCACCTCCGGCACCAAAAACTGCTTTAAATAGCCGGCGGACAAGGTGATCAATCCCTGGTAGACAAAAACCGCGAAGGCCGAAAAGAGTACTCCCACTCCCAGTGTTGATGCAAATACTATTGAAGCGATGCCGTCAAGGATCGACTTGGCATAGAGGATTTGATGGTTGCCGGACAGGCCGCTCTCCAGGGCGCCCACAATGGCCATGGCCCCAACGCAAAAAAGCAGACTGGTGGTGACAAATCCCCTGGATATCCCGTGGCCGGCCTTTGAAAAACGCCCTTCAATCCAGTTGCCTGCCTGGTCGAGCCGATCTTCGATTCGCAGGTATTCTCCCAGCAGACTCCCAACGGCCAGAGAGATGATGACTACCATAATGGCATCGGTTTTCAAAGCCGCATTGATCCCCACCAGAATCACGGCAAGCCCCACGGCATGCATTACCGTAAGGCTGTACTTTTTGGAAATCCCTCCTTTGAAAAGCAGTCCCAATAGACTGCCGGCGATTATGGCGAGAGTATTGACGAGGGTTCCGATCAAAACGCGCTCCATGGTAATGCAATGATGCGGCCTGCGGCCGAAGGGATGCTTGTAATGAATCGGCCTGCGAAAGGCAAGCATTAAACCGGCCTGGCTGGAATTCAGCGTTGATCAGAGGTAATTTTCGGATCGGGCAATGTCAGGGCCAGCAGAGACGTCACTGCGGGTATAAAGGTGATGGAGGCCAAAGATATCCATACGCCGTGATAATCGGCGATTTTACCAAGAACGGGCGCAACCGCCCCGCCGATGGCTATGGCAACCCCAAGGGTAATACCGGATGAGAACCCCACATGACGGGGTAGATACAGTTGACCCAATACGATGGTCGGACTGTAGGTGGCCATCAGGCATATCCCGATAGGGACAAGCAATGCCATGGCCAGCAATGCATTGGAAATCCATACAAACACCGGCATCAGGACGATGAGAAGACCAAACCCCATCAACACAACCCGCTTCTGACCATATTTATCGGCCAGGCTGCCGCCCAGCAGATTTCCGGCGATTCCGGAAACTGCCATAACGGTCAGCGCTGTTGCACCCATAGTCTCGGACATCTTGAGTACATGAATCCAGTAAATCGGGATGAAGGTGTTCATGCCATAAAACAGGATCGAACGCCCGACCACCATGAGGGTCAGTCTTGCAAACGGCCACCAGGCATCGACGGTTTCAGATTCGATATCATTGAAACCCTTACGCTCGGCCGCCTTCTCCAGGGATGAAAACTCGTCCAGACGAGGCAACAGCAGACCACACATCAAACTCACCGGAACAAGCAACACCAGTGTTCCGCGCAGGTTCCACTGCAGGAGCGCCCCGGTTATCAATAGGGGCCCAATGGCAAACCCGACCGTACCGCCGATGCCGAAAATGCTCATGGCTCCAGCCTTTCGCCGACCGGCGGCAAAGTTGACCAGCCGCGCGGCCTGCGGATGATAGGCGGCAATACCGATGCCGCTGAGCATGGCCAGCGCAACAATAGCTGAATAGTCCGTAAAAAGCCCGCTGAGCGCCAGCCCCGAACCGGCCAAAAGCAACCCGGCACAGAGTATCCACGGTTTTGAAAATCGATCCGCGGCAAACCCGAACACGGGCTGTACGATGGTGGAGGTCAGATTCGCAGCGAAAACGAGCCCGGCTGCTGCGGCAAATGACAGATCGTAAGCGGCAATGAAGAACGGCAGCATGGCGGGCAGGGCTCCCTGATTGATATCCGTCGCCAAATGCCCCAGGCTTAAAAGTCCCACATGCCGATATTTCATGCCGCCAAGCTCCCACGATCCATTGAAGAGGCAACCTGTGCCTCGCTTCTGTTTCGATTCTGCTTGACCATAGCATATGACCGAACTATCCTTCTTGCGCTATGAAGACAAATAATATCGCAAACAGGACAAATTCAACCGCCGATCCGGTTTCTGCCGTCACCACTACACCGCGGCCCGTTGTGGCCATGGCCAAAGATTTTCCGGACGGCCATTGCATCCCCATGCATCAACATGCAAAGTCGCAACTGCTCTATGCCGCCGCGGGAGTCATGACCGTTAAAACCGAAAAGGGGGTTTGGGTGGTGCCGCCACTACGAGCCGTCTGGATTCCGTCTCATACCGAGCACCAAATCCATATCAGCGGGCGCTTGGCCATGCGTACCCTCTATATCGATCCGGGAACATCCCTGTCACTGCCCGACACCTGCTGTGTTGTGTCTGTATCCTCCCTGCTCAAAGAATTGATCGTGCACGCCACCACCCTGCCCCGCCTCTATGCAGCGCAAAGCCCTGAGGAACGCCTGTTCAACGTAATTTTAGACCAGATCGAACATCTGGATGCCACCCCTCTCGAACTGCCCATCCCCGGAGACCCAAGACTCGTGCAGATTTACAAGCGCCTGGCCAGGAACCCTGCGGACAATCGAACCTTAAATGATTGGGGACGCACAGTGGGCGCCACGGCCCGCACCCTGTGTCGCCAGTTTCGCAACCAAACCGGAATGAGCTTTCGTCAGTGGCGCCAGCAAATCCGAATTCTTGAAGCAATGAAACGGCTTGGTCTGGGCGAGTCCGTAACCAGCGTGGCTATTGGCTTGGGGTATGACAGCCCGAGTGCGTTCATCTCGATGTTCAGGAAGGCGTTAGGCAAAACACCCGGACAGTATTTCAAGGTGCCGATGTAAAAAAGGAATCTATTTTCATTGGCAGCATGACGGCGGTTTTCCGCCGGTCGTCTTGTTGAGCCGGTCCAGATACCGCTGCCAAAACCCTTTGCGTTTGGGTTTGAACGCCTTCAAATATTTTCGGGGGTCGGCCAGGAATTGATCCTTGCACGCCTGGGCGCAGAAATAATAGGTGCTGCCGTCCAATCTAGCAAAGATGCCGTCAATAGTGATGCCAATCGTCATCCCGCATACCGGATCGGTCTGTTCCGTTTGTGTCTTCATAGAGCCACCTACTTGAATAGTGCCCATCCATTTATTCCCTCTCCCTTGAAGGCTGATCATGGCACACACTTGACACA
>JASFGJ010000489.1:0-3817 GCA_050123815.1 Desulfobacteraceae bacterium | reverse complement strand
AAGTGCTCGCGGCGCGCGCCTTAAAATATCAAAATGCATCGCAATATCAAATTGCTACGGACGATCTGACCCCGGAACAGGTTGCTGACGAAATCATAGAGATCTGGCGGGCATCGTAGATCTGACGGCAGGGATTCTATGTGTCGGGACGGCAATTCTCGAGACCCTATCGCCGGGGTCGTTGCTTAACACGGCGCGCCGTCAGAACATCAGAATTTCCAAAAGACCGGTATCAGCAATGTGCCCATAACGACGACGATCAAGTTGAGCGGGATGCCCAGCTTGAAATAGTCGCTGAAGCGATAACCGCCGGGACCGTAAACCATTAGGTTGGTCTGATACCCGATGGGTGTGGCGAAACAGGCGCTGGCACCGAAGCAGACCGCCATGATAAAGGGTTTGGGATCGACGCCCAGCTTGAGCGCCGTGGAGATGGCAATGGGCAGCAACAGGACCGCGGTTGCGTTGTTGCTCAGCAGCTGGGTGCTGATGCTGGTCAGCAGAATAACCCCTCCCAGGATCATCTGTGGCGACCAGCCCGACAAGGCCTGGATGAATTGATCGGCATAGAAGTGGCTGGCACCGGTTTTGTCCATGGCCATGCCGAGTGCGATGGTCCCTGCGATCAGCATCAGGACGTTGGACTGTAGCGCCCGGTAGGCTTCGTACAGCGGCAGGCAGCCGCAGGCGATCATCAAGAACAACGCGGCCAGGGCGCAGACCATGATATCGGCCAGGCCGGTGGCGGCTGCAACGACCATGGCGCCGAAAATGAGTCCGGTCAAAGGCGCCTTGGGTTTATGCACGATTTTATGATGCACGTCTTCCACCACGATCCAGTCGTTTCGCCCGCGTAAATTTTCCAGGTTATCCGGTTGGCACCACACCAAGAGAATATCGCCCAGTTTCAAGCGCACATCCTGGATCTGTTTTTCAGTATAGTGCAGGCCGCTGCGTTCGATGGCCACGACATTGAGTCGGTCATCCCTGGCCAGATAGGTTCTGCGCAAACGCTGGCCGATCAGGCTCGATTGGGGCGGCAGGATCAACTCCACCACGAATCGATCACCGGCGGATACCAAGGGGCGTCCATTGTCGGCCGTGGGAAGGGCGGTTACTTTGTCATTGAGCATGCCCATCAGGTTGTTGGGGGATCCTTTGACCAGCAGCAGGTCGTCGGGTGCAATAGTGACGCTGTCACGGCAGGGATGGAAAATATGGGAATAACGGATCACTTCCAGGACTTCCACACCCTGATATTGCTCAGGCAATCCATTGCAGGGATTGATGCCGACCAATCGGCTGCCTCGCGGCACGGTCAATTGCGCCAGGAACCGTCGTTGGTCACTCTCCAGCTCGCAAGATGGATTGCTTAAATCGGGCATCAGGATCGGTCCCCAAAAGACGATGGCAGCCAGGCCGACGACGGCGATCGGGACACCGACCACGGCCAGCTCGAACATACCGAAGCCGCGGTACCCATATTGGACCGCCAGATCGCTGACGATGATATTTGTGGAGGTTCCGATCAGCGTGCAGGTTCCCGCCAGAATAGAGGCATAGGAGATGGGGAGCAGGTACTTGGACGGGCTCAATCCAAAACGGCAGCTCATGCTCAGGATCACCGGGATAAACAGGACCACAACGGGGGTGTTGTTGATAAAGGCCGAGGCCACGGCCACGATCAGCAGGATCATCAGCATGGCCACTGCCGGGCGGCCCTTGGCCCAATCCAGCACCTTCTGGCCGATAAATTCCACCGTGCCGGTGCGGATCATGGCCCGGCTGATCAGAAACATGGCTCCGACGGTGATTACCGCAGGATTTGCAAACCCGGCCACCGCTTCCACCGGTTCCAGGATACCGGTAACTGTCAGCAGGACCATGATGCCGATGGCGGTCAAATCCACGGGGATTTTTTCGCTGATCAGAAAATAGAGCGTCGCGATCAATATGGCGGTGATGATCCAGATTTCCATGGCCAAGCCTCTGCAAGCGGCAGGCGACTGCCGGTTGAACTGCCGGCGGATTGGTGAATATCCGTCGCCAGTCGCGCGGTGGTTTTTTATGGCGAGAACCCCGAGGGAAACAAGCTAGGTATGAATCGCTCGTCCGTCAAACGCTGATCAGTTCATAGGTTCTGGAGCCCAGGCCGATGGTTTCGGCATATTCCAATTGAATGGGCCAATCCACATTGGGATAGAGGCCTTTAAACTTGTCCGCACCGGCCTCGGTATTGGCGAGCAATTTGGTGCCGGCCAGAGCCGGCTCGGCATTGACGAGGTCCACCGATGCCTGATCCAGAGCCACCGGGTCGACGCCGGCGGCGATGCCGATGTTTTTCACGATGGGTGCGTCATTGGACGGATAGCAGTCGCAGGCCGGCGATACATCGGCGATGAAATTGATGAACAGGGACTTGCCGGCCTTGTTCTTCAGCACGCCCGCGGTGTACTCTACGATGGCCTCTAAAAAGACCGGGATTTCCTGATCCCATTTGACGGCAATGGCCTCGTTGGGGCAGATCAGGATGCATTCACCGCAGCCGATGCAGCGCTCCTGGTCGATGGCGGCCGTGTCATCCGTCAACGCCAGGGCCTGCTGGGAGCAGTGCTCCACGCACTCGCCGCAGCCGATGCAATCCTGTGCACTGACCTGCGGCGAAACCGAGGAGTGCATGGCCAGCTTGCCTTTGCGCGAAGCGGAACCCATGCCCGTGTTTTTAAGGGCGCCGCCGAAACCCGAGAGGTCATGCCCCTTAAAATGGGCCACGGAGATAAAAGCATCGGCTTCCACAATCTCTTTGCCGATGTAAACGCTTTCAAAGTGTTTGCCGTACACATCCACCGAAGCCTCGCTTTTTCCCCGCAATCCGTCGGCGATAACCAGGGGTGCCTCCACCACGGCATATGAAAAGCCGTTCTGGACGGCAGTGGTCAGATGCCCGGGGGCGTCGCTGCGGCTGCCGGAATAGAGCGTATTGGCGTCGGTGAGAAAAGGAACGCCGCCCAGCGCCTTGACCTTGCCGGAAATGGTTCGCAGATAGATCGGCCGGATAAATGCGGCATTGCCCAGTTCGCCGAAATGCAGTTTCAGCGCCACCAGATCGCGCTTGCGGATGATCTGATCCAGTCCTGCGGCCTCCATCAGCGATAGGAGCTTGGCCATCATATTGTTTTGGGGGGTGGTGCGAAAATCGATAAAAAAGACCTTGCTGGACATGGCGTCCTCCCGGTGTCTGTTTTATTTGGATGTTGTTTGGGAACAAGGGTTGTGGGTGATTGGGTGAAGGGTAGCGGGACGGGTATGCAAAGTCAAGGATCTCGCTGTTGATACCGGTCGCCGGAACACGCGAAAGATTGAATATTCGCGACAGACCGCCGCTGAATGAGAGCTTTGGTTGCGCCCGCCGCCTACGGGATGGTTATATCAATACCTTTGTCCAAATCTTTAACACGGATAATGTTTTTTTTGGTATGTTCCGGCAGATAGGAAAAATGAAATATTAAGCGGAGGGAACCTATTCATGCAAGGCTATGTGCACGTATACACCGGAGACGGAAAGGGCAAGACCACGGCGGCCCTGGGATTGGCGCTGCGTGCGGCCGGGGCGGGTCTCAAGGTCTACATCGGCCAGTTCATCAAAAGCGCCGAATACAGTGAAATAAAGGCGCTGGAGCGCTTTTCGGATTGCATCACATTGGAACAATTTGGCAGGGGCTGTTTTATCATGGGCGATCCGTGCGATGCGGATGTCGAAGCTGCGCGGAATGCTCTGACGGCCCTCCAAGCGGCGTTGGACAGCGGTCAATACGAT
>JASFGJ010000488.1:0-3823 GCA_050123815.1 Desulfobacteraceae bacterium | reverse complement strand
GGCTATGCTGCCTGCCCCTTCCTCCGCAAGCTTGGGCAAGCGTGTTCGCGCCCTTTTCAAGATTCCAGTCCATTTTACATACCTTGATAGGCGGAAGAAAAAATGAAAACTAAAATAACTCTAGTATTAATACCTATGCTGATTATGTTTCTTTTGGTCGTAGGGTGTAGGAATACGGAAAATGATACTCCGTCCCCAGACCAAGAAGCTCCTTCAGTGCCTGCTGATCTTAGTGTCACTGAGCAGGGCCATGATAGCATATCTTTGGCCTGGAGTGCGTCAACAGACAATATAGGCGTTATCGGATACCGGATTTACAGAGACGCTGTGGAACTAGAGACATCTGCCGGCCCGTTTTTTACAGATTCAGGCCTTACCCCCGAGACATCTTACACCTACTCGGTCAGCGCTTATGATTTGGCCGGGAACCAGAGTGAGAAGTCTTCGGAACTTACTGCGGCTACTACGGCTCATACTCCAGGACCCGACCCAGACCCTTCCGCATACACCCGCTACCCAAACGGCCGGGTTCACTCCCCTATCACTCAAAATGTCGCCGATACCATACGCGGGATCTATAATGACGGCGCGAGTACGGGCAGGCAGGCCGACCGGTTTGTCAAAGTAGGTGACTCCATCAGTACAGGTTCCTACTTTTTGTCTTCCAATGCGGATGTGGATTATGAAGAAGGAGTGACCAATTCCTGGGAGTATTGTCGAAATTTAGATTCCTATTATTCCGACCTTAGCCCCACCATTGAACACTTTTTAGCGCAAGTTCCAGGGTCAACCAATATGAATGCAACTGAACAGGAAAGAAAATTGGTCAGTCATGTCACCTCCTGGGACAGGGCCAGCCAGTCAACAATTGTAAGTTATACCTGCCCTGGTCTGTATGATTATATGGTTGATGAAATGTCGGAAGTCAATAGCGCCTATTCAGTGATCATGTGCGGTGCGAACGATGTGGGCGGACTCGGCCAGTGGCAATCTTTTGAAGAAACGGTCGATCTTTTCGCCGAAAATGTCACGGCACTGATCGATCTTTCTATCCGCAACAATGTCATTCCTCTGGTTAGGTCAACCCCCACCCAAACCCAAGCGAGCGACTATGCACAGGAGCGACAGGATGCCCTTGATACGATGAATCACTTGCTTCGCGCCATTGCACAATCCCGTCAGATACCGTTTGCGGATATGTACAGTGTGTTTGAAGACCTTCCTGATTACGGTTTGAGTGACGGTGTGCATTTCAACAGCGGAGGCTATAACCGGGCTGCCTGGTATGACGAGGCCAATCTTGCATACGGAACATCAAACCAAAACCTGATCGTCACCACCCAGCTTGACCGCGCGCTCGAGGTTACCTTTATAGGCACCAGCTTCCTTGATTCTCAACCTGCCGGTTATTCCGGAAGCGGAACAAGCGGTGACCCGATTATTATAGATGAACTTCCTTTTATCGATGCGCGCACCAGCACCGAGTCTGTTTATTATCGTTTGGATTTGGGAGCTGCGACCGATATTCGCGTTATGATGGCCGAGCCGTCGGATGATGACTATCAGGTAGTGGTAGATAGTGAAAGTCCAGATGACCAGATGTTTGAAGGAAACTTAGAAGCATCAAGCCATTTCATTGAAATCCGCCCTGTCAATGCAGGGGAATACTGGCTGGTTATCCAGGAGTACGGTGCTGCCACAAGCGCACAACGCCATGACAAGTGACACAACAACCGATATAAGGGCACGCCGAACATTCGCGCGAAAATGCACTCTAAGGCATTTAATTAGTGCCTCACCATCTTTTCATCCCTATCTTGGCGTACCGATTAACTGATCACAAGCTCCTCACCGATCACCGACTTTGACCTTCATTTCGTGGTATTTTAAAGCATTTCTTTTTGGCGACTTTTTTGAGTACATCACCCAATGGGATCAAAAACAATCACATGTGACATAAATAGTGCTTGACCGCTCTGCGCAGGCCCGGATAGTTAATGATATTTGGTTCAAGACAGCTGGTAGTTCCAACCTGGCATCGGAACAATCACGTCAGAATTTGTCAATCAAAGGAGATGATGACCATGGCAGACAATCGGCTTGTGGTTTATCATCATAAGACCAGTGCCACGCTATGATCGATTCCATATTGCAGCAAACCTATGAAAAACAGGCCGGGATGCTGGCCAACCGTGTTAAGAAACGTTATCGGCATTTGCGCAAGCGGTTTGTTCGACTCAATATCGAGGTGTTTCGGCTTTACGATTGGGATATCCCCGAGATTCGGGCCGTGGTGGACTGGTACGGCGGTCACCTGGTCGTCGGTGAATATACCCGCACGCAATCGACCCCCGAATGGTTGCCCATGATGGCCGCGGCGGTTGCAAAAGCGCTGGATATCGGCTCAGACAAGGTCCATTTGAAAGCACGGTTCTATGGCAAAAATCGCGGAAAGCACTATCAACGCATTGCGCATACCGACAAGATGATCGTGGTGCGCGAGCGGGATCTGAAGTTCTATGTCAATCCGTGGGATTTTGTTGATACAGGACTCTTTTCAGATCATCGCAACACCCGGCAGATAATTCGTGAAGCCGCCGCCGGCAAAGATTTTTTGAACCTGTTTTGCTATACCGGGTCCTTTACCTGTTACGCCGCCAAAGGCGGCGCTCGATCCACTGTTTCTGTGGACCGATCCCGGACAGCCATTTCATGGGCCAGGCAAAACCTGGAGCTCAACGGATTTGCCAAGCAGGACCATCGCATGATCCAGAACCATGTGGTCGATTTTCTCCACCAACCCCCTAAAAACATACAGAAGTTTGATCTTGCGATGGTCGATCCTCCGTCATTCTATACCATTCGGAGTAGAAATCAGCATTTCGATATCGCAACCGATCACCCCGACCTGATCAACTCGGTGGCGGCCCTGATGCGGGAGGCAGGTACGATCTACTTCTCCACCAACCATCAGGCCTTTGACTTGCACGAACAGGCTTTGAACGTGTCGCAGGTAGAGGAGATAACTTCCCAGACCATTCCGGAAGATTATCGGAACAAACGCAAGAAAATTCATCGTTGCTGGAAGATCAAAATGTGAACGAAAAAGGAGATGCGTTATGGCAATGTGCCCCTGCGGCGGCGGCAAATCCTATGCGGATTGCTGTGAGCCGCTCATCAGTGGAGAACAAGCTGCGCAAAGCGCCGAGGCGCTCATGCGGTCACGTTACAGTGCCTATGTCAACCATGACATCGATTATGTATACGATACCCTGCATCCAAAGAAACGACATGGGTTCAATCGCATAGAGAGCGAGCAGTGGGCCAGACGATCGGAATGGGTCTCGCTGGAGATCCTGCGGACAGAGAATGGAGGGCCGCAGGATCGGTCCGGCATCGTCGAGTTTATTGCCCGATACCGTCAGAAGGAAAAGCCGGTCCAGCACCATGAAGTGGCCGAGTTTGTCAAAGAGGATGAGCGCTGGTACTTCTGGGACGGCACCACCCCCAAAATAGAGCAATCCGTGCGTAAAGGGCCCAAAATAGGGCGCAACGATCCGTGTGCATGCGGCAGCGGTAAAAAATATAAAAAGTGCTGTGGCCGTTAGCCTGATACCATCTTTTTTATGCAGCTTTGGGGAAAAATGGACGCCGCCCTTTTGCATTCAAGGTCTGTCCGGTGCGAGAAAGGCCATGCAAAGCAAAAGGGCGGCACTTCTAAGGATAGATCTATCGGACGCCTTCACGGGTGATGAGCGCTTTTTTCTGCTCTTTGTCCTGATAGGCGCTCAAAGCCCATTGGGCTGCCTGGCGTGTCGGAAAA
>JASFGJ010000487.1:0-3848 GCA_050123815.1 Desulfobacteraceae bacterium | reverse complement strand
CACTTCGATAAAACCGAGTGCTTCGTTCAGCCGAAATACCTCAGCAGAGACCTCGACGCATCCCATGCAGAGCGTACATGCGGCGATATCGACAGTTGGGATTCTCATTCAGGCACCTGCTCGTTGATGGCACGGCCAACGGCGCGGCCCAGTTCGGCACTCGCCTCCAAAGCGTCGCTGTCTGGGATATATTGATGGCGCACCGGCTCAATAACTTGGAAATTCATCCCCTCCAAGGCCCGGGTGATCATCTTGGGAGCTTCGCCGCTCCAGCCATACGATCCGAAGGCCGCTCCGATTTTGTTCAGGGGTTTGAGCCCCTGCATATAGGTCAAAAAATCGCTTACCGTGGGAAAAAGGGTGTTGTTCAGGGTGGGAGAACCAATGATCACCGCTTTGGCGTCCAGCACATCGGTCATAATATCGCTGCGGTGCCACTTGCGCAGATACATTGGACGAACGCTGATGCCTTCCGCATGGAGGCCTCCGGCGATGGCATCCGCCATTTTTTCGGTGCTATGCCACATGGTATCATACACCACGACAGCCTTGCGTTTGGGTGTTTGTTTGCTCCATTCGACATAGGCATTGACAATTTTACCCGGATCTTTGCGCCAGTAGATGCCATGGTCCGGACATATCATCTTAAAATCCAGACCCAGTTTGGCCACTTTGTCCATCAGTTTCAACGTGTGCGGCGCGTAGAGCATGAGGATGTTTGCATAATATTTTTGGGCATGGAACATGGCGCTATCGCCTAAAATGTCGTCATATTTTTCAAAACCGGCGTAATGCTGGCCAAAGGCGTCGCTGGAAAAAAGAATCTTGTCTTCCTTGATATAGGTGAACATGTTATCCGGCCAGTGAAGCATGCGGGTTTCAACAAAGGTCAGGGTGCGGCTGCCCAGGCTTAACTCTTCACCCTCTTTAACCGCGTGGTAGTTCCATTTTTGAGGAAAGTGTTTGGCCAGGCTTTTGGCGCCCATTTTGGAGCAAAACAGCGGCTTGTCCTCACCGATACGGTGCATGACGCGGGCCAGTCCACCCGAATGATCCATTTCGCCGTGGTTGCTGATCATGTAGTCGATTTTTTTAGGATCGATGATCTTCGAAATATTGGCCAGCAACTGATCGGAAAACTTGTTTTTGACCGTATCGATCAGCGCGATCTTCTCGTCTACAATCAAAAACGCGTTATAACTGGTGCCCAGAGGCGTCGAATAGCCATGAAAGTCATCGATGTTCCAATCATTGACGCCGACATCGTATATGTTTTTTGCTATCTCGATCGGTTTCATTTTTCCCCTCGCATGTCATTTCTCCTAAAACCTATAGGATCCGGCTCCTGGCGCAGGCGCCGGATGCCCTTTCTACAGCAGAAAGGGCACCCGGAGTGAAATCTTGCTGTCAACTATTCTTCTTTTTCAAAATCATCTTTGCCTGCGCCGCATACCGGACACTCCCAATCATCGGGCACATCTTCCCATTTGGTTCCGGGATCTACGCTGCTGTCCGGGTCCCCTTGTTCGGGGTCATACACATAACCGCAAATGGTGCAAACATAACGATCCATAATCTTTGGCCTCCTTCAATGAGTTGATTTATAGGTCCTATACGAACGAATGTGTTTCGACATATGCTTTCACCCGCTGTTCGATTTGATCGCGTACGGATCGCATGACGTCGATGGGTTGTCCGGATGGATCTGGCAAATCCCAATCTTGGCGCTTGGCTCCGGGCACTATCGGGCACTGCTCTGCGCATCCCATGGTGATGATCTCATCCGGCGGTTGCTGTTCGATTGCAGTGTCCAAGGCCCGGGGCACAAGATGCGCCATGTCAATGCCCTTTTCCTGCATGACCGCCGCCATGATTTCATTGATAGCGGCCGCGGGTTCACTGCCGGCGCAGGCCACATCAAGACGGTCCGACGCAAAGAGTCGTGCAAAGGCCGCCGCCATTTGGCTGCGGCAGGCATTTTCACGGCAGGCAAAGAGCACTTTGCACCGTCCGATCAGATCTTGCGTAATTTTTGAGGCAAGCTGCTCCACGTCCTCCGACATGCTCGGTTGCGATAAAATCGCGCCGCGCCGTTCTATGTTGCGATACGTCAGATGTCCGGCATATACAGCCGAGACGGCATCAAAAAAGTACTTTACGGTTAAATGCATGCCGTCAAACAACTGTTTCCCTCGCGTAGCGCCTGCAGAAAGCAAGATCCCCCGACGCACCCTGTGGCCCGGGTCTTTGAGCTTGAGCATATACTTTCGGGCCCACAGCATCTGGCAACGATCAATGAGCGCCTTGAGTTGAGCCGACACATTATAGAAAAAGACCGGGGAGGCTGCAACGATAATGTCGGCTTGGCGCAACAACCCGTAAATCTGGGTCGCCATATCATCATCGATGGGACACGTCCCTTTTTTCTCGCAAACCGTCAACTCTTTGCAGGGCTGAATGTTTTGCCGCACCACTTCAATGGTGCGGGTCAGCGCGCCACGCTGAGCCAGAGCGTCCATAAAGGCCGCCAGAAGCAGATCACTGTTGCCTTTTTTTCGCGGGCTTCCCTGGAGTCCGAGTGCAAACATAGGCGTCCTATTTTTTTCTGATATGACACTTGGCGCAGGTGGTCGGCCCGCTGGGGCTGCCCTGGCGCTTTAATGATTTATGACATTTGATGCAATGCTTTTTCATCACCTCTTGCTTTACCAGTTTGCCTTCGGCCTTGAGCCGCTCGATCCCGCCCGGTTCCTGTGGAAACAAGCTGTGGCAGACGTTGCAATCCTCCAATGCATTCTGGTGACGATGATGAGGAAACGGGACAACACCACGACTTCCGCCTTTCAAGGCGATCTGTTCGGCGCCATCGTTTTGCACGGCAAATGCCGTCCAGGCGCCAGCCATCAAGATCAATGCAACCGACGCCACCAGAATATGCGTCGCCATCCGTTGCCATTTCGTTCGCATCCCGCAGGATGCCCGTTCGATGTTCATTTTAGATCTTCCAGATATCTTCAATCACTGTTTGAGCTGACGCTCATTTGACTTAGGGCGCCGCACTGCTTTGTGAAACTGTAGTTTCCACTCACTGAATGATCAGTTGGCGATCAGCATTTGTGCTGATGTCATGGATCAGGCTTGCCCATCAAGTTTGCATTGCGAAAAATCGATCTCTTTTCCGCAGCTGCCGCATTTATGGGTTTTGTCAAATTCGTCCGAGAAGATCTCTTTCTGTGCACCGCAATTGGTGCAGGTGCAGACAAAAGACTTCAAGTGCTTGTGTTGTTCAAAACCCGGGCAATGTTGTGGTGTAGTCATGAGCCCCTCCTTGGTGTCATTGATTACCGGCCCGGCTTGGCGGTTGAACGTAAACGCCTGCCGGAGCTGAACAATCATTTTACCCCGTCGTCGGTCTATCCGATTCGCGGATCTTTGCCGACGGTATCGCAATCCGGAGTGTAACAGCTGTTGTCCAAAAACTCACATTTTTCTTTGCAAGATGGGCATGTATCCGGCGGCGTGTCGGCTTGCATCTCGTAGCCACAGTTGCCGCATTTCCAGCTGGTCATGGTTCCACCTCCTATCATTGGATCACACCAAGTTAGCCTTGGTTTTCCCTCTCGTTGCTATTTTTTTCTGCAACGCAATGGTTTCCATTCACCGTTAAACCTTAAAGGTGCGGGGCAATCGTCCGGCTCGATTGAACTACCGCGGCCTGACGATTGCTCCTTTGTTGGATTAAAAACATGCGCGCATGGCAGCGCCCGTGCAAGAGACCGGATCGACCGTCTTAACCGGCTTTCCAGTGCCCATGCAGATTACAGTATTCACGGGCGGTGACGGACGCC
>JASFGJ010000486.1:0-3850 GCA_050123815.1 Desulfobacteraceae bacterium | reverse complement strand
GACCAAAGGTTTTATCTATCCGTTTTTTATATTGATTAAAATATTACCGGGAAGGTCCAAAAAAACTTGCACCAGTTGTAAACGTTTGCTATAAGTTGACCGGAACCATTTACGAAGAATGAAAAAATCATGGCAACAACAATCAAAGATATCGCCAAAAGGGCCAACGTTTCATATGGAACGGTCTCGAGGGCACTGAACAACAAGTATGGTGTCAAGAAAGAGACCCGCGAACGCGTGCTTGCCGCGGCTGTGAAGATGGGTTACTCGCCCAATGGCATCGCTCGCGGTCTGGTAAAAAAGGCGACCCACACCATAGGACTGGTGATACCGGATATTCTCAATCCCTTTTACCCCGGCGTGGCGCGCGGCATTGAGGACAAAGCGCTGAAAGGCGGCTACAGTGTCTTTTTCTGCAATACCAATCATGACAAAACGCGTGAGATTCAATCGTTGAAGCTGCTGGCGGAGAAACGCGTGGACGGCATTATCCTGGCGCCTGGATTGGAAGATTCCAATGTTCCGGATAGTTTGATTAATGGCGACATACCCATTGTCCATATTTGCAGGCGCTACGCCGAACCGAGCAAGAGCTTTGTCGTGATCGATGATGAACGCGGGGGTTTTTTAGCGACGAAGCACTTGATCGAGCGGGGCTATAAGAAAATCGGATTCATCGGCGCCAAAGATCAGCCGCTCTATCTGGATGAGCGTTTTGAAGGGTACAAACAGGCCTTTCAGAAATTCGGTCTGCAAATCGACAAGCACCATATCTACTCAAGTGATTTCCAGCGCCAGACCGGGTACCGCATTGTCCGCAAAATGCTTGCCGATGGGGATTATCCGCGCGCCATTTTTGCCGAAAACGATATTCTGGCCCTGGGGGTGATCCAGGCCATACGTCAGGCCGGATTGTCCATACCGGATGATATTGCGGTTGTCGGATTTGACGACATCCCGTTTGCCTCATTCCCAGAGGTCCAGTTGACGACCGTCCGCCAGCCAAAAAACGAAATGGGTGAAATCGCAGTTTCCATACTGCTGGATCAAATGTCGGGACGTAACACAGAACCGCGAAAGGTGATTTTAGAACCCCAGCTCATTGTCCGCAAAAGCAGCTGACGGCAAAAGCGCAAGAGAACTCGCTCTACAATAAAAAAGGCATGCAAACCACTTGCTTGGAATAGCAGGTGATCATTGTTGAACACAGACGCATTCGCATAGGCATTCCGAGTGAATCGGATTTTTTTATAACCATATCGCAAACGTTTACGAAAGAAAGGGACCAATATCATGGCTGAAAAAATGAAGGCGGTAAGACTGCACGCAGATTGGGAGCCAAAAGCCGATTTCAAACTGGGCGCCAAGGATATCGAGGGGCGGCAGACCTATCTGGGAAGCAAGGTGTGGCGCAATCCGCATATGAGCCTTGAAGAGGTGGACATCCCCACACCCGGTCCGGGTGAAGTGCTGATCAAAGTCAAGGCGTGCGGCATTTGCGGCAGCGATGTGCACATGGCCCAACCCGACGACGACAGCTACATCTGGTATCCCGGACTGACCGGATTCCCATGCACGCTGGGGCACGAGCTGTCCGGCGTGGTGGTGGAAGCCGGCCCCAACGCCTACGATAAAAAAACCAACCAACCTTTTAAGGGCGGCGAATGGGTCTGCGCCGAAGAGATGCTCTGGTGCGGATCGTGTCAGCCGTGCGCGGACGGATGGCCCAACCACTGCGAGCGACTGGACGAAATTGGTTTCAACGTGGACGGCGCTTTCACCGAGTACATCGTACTGCCGGACCGCTGCCTTTGGAGCCTCGATCCACTGAAAAACCAATATAGCGAAGAAGAGGTTTTTAAACTGGGCAGTCTGGTGGAACCGACCTGTGTGGCCTACAACGCCGTCATCGAGCGCGGCGGCGGTATTCGCCCGGGCGACAATGTGGTGATCTGCGGTGGGGGGCCGGTCGGCTTGGCTGCCTGCGCCATCTTGAAACGCCAGGGGGCCGCCAGAGTCATTCTATCGGAACCGGAAGCGGGCCGGGCGGAATTGGGCAAACAGCTCGGGGCGGATTACATCATCAATCCCATTGAGGAAGATTTTGTGCAACGCGTGCTGGAGATCACCGACGGCATGGGAGCAGCCCTCTACCTCGAAGCGACGGGCTTGCCCACCGTCGTTTACCCTGGTATTGAAAAGGCGATTTGGGAGGGCCGGACCTTAAACAGCACCATCGTTGTCGTGGCCCGCGCCGATGCCACCATGCCGGTCATGGGTGAAGTGCTCCAGGTCAGACGCGCCCGTATCGTCGGCGCCCAGGGCCACTCCGGTCACGGCACCTTTCCGCGGGTGATCCAGGCCATGGCCACCGGCATGAACATGCTGCCGCTGATCACCAAGGAGATCAATTTGGCCGATGTGCCGGAAAATGTCGTGATGCTGCGCACCGACCGGAAAGAATGTAAAATCACCTGCCTGATGTAAGGTCAGGTTATTGTATATCCGGATGGTACGGAGCCAGGCAAAAGGACCACATCATGCCATCCGTACCATCCGGAGTTAAAAAAATCAAAGGACAGCACGTGAAAACTTCGATCTACCGATTTCCTCTGGCCGTGCAAATGGTTCTGCCGGAGAACTATCGGCACAACCAAGCGTTTGTCGAGGAGCTGAAGCTGCTCCAACAGTTCGGATTTACAGGCGTCGAACTCAATATCGCCAATGTCGAATCCGCAGATATGGACGCTATCCGGCGATTTTTAGGCCAATATGACCTGGTGATGACCATGTTCGCCTCGGGTCTTACCGCCAAGACACACGGCCTCTCACTGTCCAGTCCGGATGCGGCGATCAGGTCCCGGTCGGTGGAGGCATCGCTTCGATTCATCGACATTGTCCACGGCCACGACGTGGGCCTCATCATCGGCTTTCTGAAAGGCGGGCCGGCCCGGGACGCTGACCGCGCCGGGAGCGACTTTTTGACCTCCATGGAACGGATTGCGGCATATGCGCAGATGAAACAGGTGCATGTGCTCATCGAAGCGACCAATCGTTATGAATCCAGCGTGGCCAACACAGTGGAGGAAGCAGCGCAGCTTATTGATCTTCTCGTCAATCCCTACCTTCACATTCTGCCGGACACGTTTCATATGAATATCGAGGAGGCCGACGCACATGCGGCCCTTTTGGCGCATCAAGACAAGTTCATATCGATGCATATTTCGGACAACAATCGATACTATCCGGGCTTGGGGGCCATCGACTTCAATCGTGTTTTCCAAACGCTGGAAACCATAGGATTCAGCGGCCCGGTGGCCATCGAAGGCAATCTTCGTGACAGTTTCAGTGCAGACCTTCGTGACAGCATGGCTTATTTGACGACTGTATTAAAATAAGGAAGGGATCATGGACCTGACCAATACTTTTTTTGGCCAAAACGCCGAATTGCCAAAGGACGTAACACCGCCGACACTGAAGTCCATGCCGGAAAAAGTGATTCAGTTCGGCGAAGGCAATTTTTTGCGGGCTTTTGTAGACTGGATGATCGAGCGGATGAATCGGCAGGGAATTTTCAACGGCCGCGTGGTGGTTGTCCAACCCATCGAACACGGCCTGGTCGACACCTTGAACGCGCAGGACGGCCTGTTCACGTTAATTCTGCGCGGTCTGTCGGATGGTCGGACCGTCGAATCAAAAGAGATCATTGCGTCCATCAGCCGGGGGTTGAATCCCTATTCCCAATGGTCGCAGTTTTTACAATGCGCAGAAAACCCGGACCTGCGCATCGTTGTCTCCAACACCACCGAAGCCGGTATCGTTTACAACGTTGAGCCATTTACCCCGGATC
>JASFGJ010000485.1:0-3854 GCA_050123815.1 Desulfobacteraceae bacterium | reverse complement strand
CCACAGAATAATAATGAGATTGTCAGACTTGCCATTGAGGGCGACAAGCATGCGCTGGAATCACTGATCATTTCGGTTCAGGACCGGATATACCGTTTGGCATTAAAAATGCTGTATCAACCGGCCGATGCCGAAGACGCAAGCCAGGAAATTTTGATAAAAATCGTGACGAGTCTTGGTAGCTTCCGCCAGGAGAGTTCCTTCGATACATGGGCCCTTAAAATCGCTTCCAATCACCTTTTAAACAAAAGGAAAGATTTTACACGCTGGCGGTTTACCTTTAAAAGCTGCGAGGATATGATCATCACTGATTTGCCGGATGAATCAACAATGTCATATTTCAAAGCCGAGCAAGAGATGGTGATTGCAGAAATGCGAATCAGCTGTATGCAGGGAATTCTCCAATGCCTGGACTGGGATCACCGACTGGTCTATATCTTAGGGGAAACAATGGATGTTACCAGCCCCGAAGGTGCTGCCATCCTCGACATTAAGCCAGCCGCCTTTCGTAAACGCCTTGCCCGGTCTCGCAAACGAATACGCGATTTTTTAAGCAGAAACTGCGAGTTGTATGATCAGGTGAATCCCTGTAAATGCGTGCCACAAGCAATTGCCGCTATTAACAATGGATTTATCGACCCTGAACGTCTGCAGTATGCAAATCATGCTGTACGCAAGGATAAAGATACGGCTGCCTTAAAACGACTTCATTTAATGGACGGATTATCCCGTGAGGCTGCCCTTATGCGTGACCATCCAGACTATTCTGCGCCGGAAGCCTTTGTTGAAGGAATAAGGGAGATGCTTGATTCCGGCAAATTTAACAAACTCAGGAATCTTCACTAAAAAAGGGAGCGTTAACCATGTCAAAAACGATTGCTTTTTGTGGGCTCTGCTGTACGGAATGCCCTACGTTTATCGCTACGAAAAACGATGATGACGAAGCCAGGGTGAAAACAGCGGCCATGTATGCCGAAAAGTTTGGGTTTGTCCTGAAGCCGGAAGAAATTAATTGTGACGGCTGCCGCAGCGAGAGTGAAAAATTAATCAGCTATTGTCGAAGCTGCGCCATCAGAAAATGTGGTCAAAACAAAGGGATTGATAATTGTGCGGCCTGCAATGAACAACCGTGCCAAAAACTGATTGACTTCCACGCTTTTTCCCCTGAAGCAAAAGCATCTTTTGATGCCTTCCTAAATGAATTGATACCATCGCAACAACAATGAAAATTAAAGGATCATGGACATCAAATAAAATGACTTGATTTCGATTCCTCCCATTTTACTGGGGATGGATTTTTGCGAAATATTAGCGAGTATAACGCAAAATTTATTTGCATCAAGCCTGCTCAGTGCGCTATCTATTCTGGCGACATCGCAGTACTTGTCGAACCTGGTCCATCAGTCAAAAACGTTGGCCTGGCTGAAAATTGCGTTCAGAATCCATCAAGCCCCTCCATGGCAATTTTTGGCACAACCGCCTGAATTAAATACTAATTTGTCAACCAATCTGATCTTTTACGAATCGTTCTACGGATTGCGGGAATTGAGATCTTAATCATGATTACACTGGAGGAAACAGGGAATGAAGCACTGTACAGGCCTATTGGCAACTCTCATTTTCATCGGTATGGTGGCTGGATTCGGAAATGGCTTGCTGTATGCGCAAACTTTTTGCGTGGATACGGCTGCGGAACTGGACAGCGCATTAACGACAGCGGCAAGCAATGGCGAAGACGATGTGGTTCGGATTGTCCAGGGCGAATACACCGGTAATTTTGTTTATGGGTCTGCCGAGGCATTCGATGTGACCATTGAGGGCGGCTACTTAACGGGATGTACGGGCAGAGTCGCAAACGCGGCGAATACTGTTCTGGATGGAACGGACACCGATACGGTGCTCGTGCTTTCCAGTCTTGAAGTCGTTGACTTCTCGGTAGACGGCGTGGCCCTGTTCAATGGCGCTGCGCAAACCATCACCCCCTCCGGCGGCACCGAGGGCGGAGGTCTGAACGCCTCCACCGAAGGCAGCCTCACGGTTTCCAATTGCATTGTCAGGGGAAGCACGGCGAGTGGCGGCGGAGGTATTCTGGGAAAAGCCGGTACCCTGATCACCCTTTCGAATAACGTCATCAGCGATAATTCGGCCTTTTTCGGCGGCGGGGTATTCGTATACGGTGATCCGTCGACAACCATCGTCCTGTCCGGCAACATCATCATCAACAATCAAACCACTGAAGACAACAGCGGCTACGGTGGGGGCGTTGCCGTGGGTGGTGCCGGTGCATGCACCATCACCGGCAATACGATCCGGAACAACACCGCCGGCAACAATGTCAACGATTTTGCTACGGGCAGCGTATGGCTGAGCGGGGGTGGTGTTTTTGTGGAATACGTGTCAACAGCCATAGTCAGCGGCAATACGATCAGCGAAAATACCGGCCGTTCCGGCGGCGGCGGCATTGCCGTCAGCGCCACCGCTTCTATCCAGATGACAAACAATGTGGTGGTTGACAATGTTGCTGACGGCGGTATCGAGGATGGCGGCGGCGGTGGTGTCTACCTGTTCACCCACGACGGCTCAATTGTCGCAACCAACAATACCATCACCGGAAACACCGCCGCAAGCGACGGCGGGGGCCTTCGGATCGGTTTAAGAGAAAACAGTGCCGAGGCGGACATCCACAACAATATTATTTGGAACAACAGCGCCGGTGACAGCTCGGATCTCAATATCAACAATGATGGCAATGGGGATTTCATTGCCTCCGCTGTGAATATGCTGACCAACGATTTCGACCAGGGAGTCGGTGGATTCAACAGTGTGCGACCGATCGCCATCGATGCAAGCAATTTGGATAATGCCGACCCGCTGTTTATCGATGCGACAAACGGTGCCTATTATTTGCAGCAGAGTTCGCCGTTGATAGACCTGGGAACCAACGGTGCGGCAGGCGTACCGGCGGTAGACAAAGACGGCAATGCACGTCCTTCAGGTTCGAATGTAGAACTCGGCGCTTACGAATACGTGAACACCAGCGCAGACATCGCCATCGTACCGATTTTTCACACCTTTGGCCATGTGCAGGTCGGTGCTTCCGAAACAAGCACCATCCGCGTGTATAACGTCGGCGGAGTTGTGCTGGACGTTGGTAATGTGGCCCAAGCCAACGGTTTAGCGGCTCCGTTTTCCATCTCGAATGATGGTTGCTCCGGAAATGCTCTCGCACATGCCGAAAGCTGTGTTTTGGAGATTGGTTTTACTCCCACAGCTTTAAATAACTTCGGCGACAGCTTTGATGTACCTTCAAGCGACCCGAATACAAGTACGGCTGCAGTGACGGTGGACGGCGTGGGAGATAGCGCCTCTTCGGGCAATGGCGGTGACAGTGGCGGCGGCAGTGGTGGGGGATGTTTCATATCCTCGCTGCTGCCATAATCCTTCGTGTGTTTTCGCCGAACCGGGCGGGTGCTGATATGAATTGCGAGGAAACGGTATTGAGCCTGCCCGGTCACTAAACCGAGGCAAGCGTTAGACCGGTAAAAAGGGTGACAAACATCCCCGTCACTGTCATAGTCTTTCAGTATAGAACCTATCTCAAAATAAATCTAAACGCCCCTGGCGGCGCGTTGCGAAACGGCTAAAAATGCTCACATACTCCGTTTATGCTCCGCTTTTTACCCGTTTCGCGCCTTGCCATGAGCGCTTACATTTATTTTGAGGTAGGTTTTACTGACAATGAAAAGGCGTGCACCGTATTTTCAATATCATCCACCTCTGCCCAGCGTACGGTGGTGGGTGTTATGGCAAAAATATCCTCATCCATGAAAATGCCCCGCGTCTACTGGTTGGGT
>JASFGJ010000484.1:0-3864 GCA_050123815.1 Desulfobacteraceae bacterium | reverse complement strand
GACATGAGCGATGCCATAACGATCACACCGCACGGCGGCGAGCTGAAAAATATGATGGTTTCAGAAGAGCGTGCCGCCGTTTTGAAAGAGATTGCCTCGAAACTGCCGGACATCACACTCGAAGACAGTCACATGTGCGATTTGGAACTGATTGCCACCGGCGCGTTTTCACCGCTTGAAGGGTTCATGGTTCGGGCCGACTATGAGGCGGTCATCGATCGCATGCGTCTCCAGGATGGCTCGTTGTGGCCTGTCCCCGTATGCCTGGATATCAGTGAAACCAAAGCACGCAATCTGGAAGCCGGGCAATCGGCCGCGCTGCGGGACCCCGAAGGGTTTTTGTTGGCGATTATGCATATCGAGGACATCTGGGCGATCGATAAATCAAGGGAGATGCACCAGATCTATCAGACGACGGATAAAACGCATCCCGGGGTCTCCCACCTGACCAAACAGACCAAGGACTTTTATGTCGGCGGCAAGGTGGAAGTTATCAGTCTGCCGCTGCACTATGACTTCAGGCAACTACGCCTGGCTCCCCAGGAGGTTCGGCGTGAATTCAACAAGCTTGGATGGCGGAGGGTGGTCGGGTTCCAAACGAGCCGGGTAATCCATCGTCCCCAATTTGAGCTGACGCTCCAGGCCATGCGAAAGGCCAAAGCCAATATCCTGCTGCTTCCCAACGTTGGCGTCACCCGAACAGAAGATTTCGATTACTACACCCGCGTCCGGTGTTATCGCGAAGTGCTGCGCCAGTACCCGCCCGAGACCCATCTGCTGTCGTTGTTGCCGCAATTTAAACGCCATGCCGGTCCCCGCGAAACAATCCTGAACGCCCTTATCGCCAAAAATTACGGGTGCACCCATTTCGTCGTCGGACCCAACTATGCCTCCCCTCTTGAACCGGAAGACAATGAGGGCAGCGGCGACAGGCAAGATTTCTCCGATCTGATCGATCAGGTCAGTGAGGATCTTGGCGTCTCTGTCCTGCATTTCGACGAGATGGTCTACCTGCCTTTTGAAGATGAGCACCGACTGAAAGATACTGTAGAAAAGGGGACGAAAACCATATCGATGAACGGCAACGACATCCGCAGCAGGATCAGAAGCGGGCGTAAAGTTCCGGGATGGGCTTCTTTTCCGGAAGTGCTGGATGAACTTCGCAAGGCCTATCCGCCGCCGTCTGAGCAGGGTTTTACACTGTTCTTTACCGGCCTGTCAGGTGCCGGCAAATCGACCATTGCCAAGGTTGTCTTCTCTAAAATGCTGGAGATCGGCAAGCGTCCGGTGACGTTGCTCGACGGCGATATCGTGCGACAGAATCTGTCGAGCGAATTGAATTTTTCCAAAGAGCATCGTGACATAAATGTCAGGCGTATCGGATTTGTCGCCACCGAGATTACAAAGAATCGCGGCATCGCCATCTGCGCTCCCATCGCACCGTATGCGCATACACGATCGGAAATCAGAAGGGCCATCGAAGCTCATGGCGGTTTTGTCGAAATTCATGTCGCCACGCCGCTTCAAGAGTGCGAAAAGCGCGATCGCAAAGGCATGTATGCAAAAGCCCGGGCCGGCCTGATTAAGGGGTATACCGGCATCGATGATCCCTACGAGGTGCCGAAGGCCTCGGAGTTGAGTATCGACACCACCGGCATAACCCCTGATGAAGCCGCCCAGGAAATATTATTGTTTCTTGGTCAAAAAGGGTACATTTAAATCCCATCGCGCAAACAAGAACAGGAACACAAAGATGCGAGAAACGATTCTAGTTGTCGGCGGGGCGGGTTATATCGGCAGCCACATGGTCAAAGAGCTCATCGATCACCATTACGACGTTCTAATATTGGACAATCTTTCCACAGGCCATCAGCGCCTTGTCACCGGAGGACGGTTCGTCCAAGGTGACTTGAGTGATACAACCCTGCTGAATCGTATGTTTTCCGAAAACCGAATCGATGCGGTGATGCATTTTGCCGCCTTTTCCCTGGTGGGCGAGTCGGTTCAGCTGCCGCTCAAATACTATCGAAACAATGTTGCCGGGACCATCGAACTCATCGAGGCCATGATTCGCCACGACGTATTGCGCTTTGTCTTTTCATCCACTGCGGCCGTCTACGGAGAACCGGATAAGACACCGATTGTAGAGACACACCCATGCCGACCCACCAATCCCTACGGCGCCAGCAAGCTGAGCGTGGAACGGTTGCTGGCGGATTGTGATTCCGCTTATGGCTTAAAATCCATTTGTCTGCGATATTTTAATGCCGCCGGTGCGGATGTTTCCGGTCAAATCGGCGAAATGCACAATCCTGAAACCCACTTGATACCTTTGGTGCTCAAAGCGGCCTTGACCAAAACGCCCATTAAGATATTCGGAACGGATTACGAAACACCGGACGGCACCTGCCTCAGGGATTATGTGCATGTCACTGATTTAGCACAAGCCCACATGCTTGCCCTCGATGCCCTGATGGACGGAGGCGCCAGCGAGGTATACAATCTTGGCAACAGCGTTGGGTACTCGGTTCGCCAGGTGATCGATGTCGCCGGTAAGGTCACAGGAAAGAAGATAGATCTTGTAGAAGAAAATCGTCGACCGGGAGACCCTGCAATCCTGGTGGCGGATGGCTCAAAAATAAAAGAACGCTTGAAATGGCAACCCCGATATGAGCAGTTGGAAACAATCATTCAAACCGCATGGAATTGGCACCGCAACCATGATGCATGATAAAAGGAATACCTGACAATGAAGGAGACACACTACCTGATCGCTGCGACACGGTCGGCAATCGAAGCCGGCGACGCAATCCTTGACATTTACGATTCTGAGTTCGAAGTGGAAACCAAGGCGGATCAATCCCCGCTTACCATCGCCGACAAGCGCTCTCACGAGATTATTCAAGCAGGCCTGTCGCAATTTGAGATTCCCTTGATCAGCGAAGAGGGACGGAACATTCCATATGAAGAGCGTAAAGCATGGCATACCGCCTGGATCGTCGATCCACTGGATGGTACCAAGGAGTTTATCAAGCGAAATGGGGAGTTTACAGTAAATATTGCCCTTATCGAAAACCAAAAGCCCGTGTTGGGTGTGGTGTTTGCGCCGGTGCCAAGATGGCTCTATGTGGCTACCGTCGATATCGGCGCTTATAAAATCAGCGGTTCGGCCCTGGACGGGATATTTACAAATTCCACTTCGCCGATCGAAAAGCAGTTGACCGCATTGCTTGATCGAGGAGAAAAATTGCCGGCCGCCCATCAAGAGAGAAAGCGTTACACCATTGTTGGAAGTCGTTCGCATGGGACACCCGAGCTTGAGGCATTTGTTGAGAAAAAAAGAAGCGAAAAAGGAGAGGTTGACTTTATCGCTGCCGGCAGTTCGTTAAAAATATGCCTTGTCGCTGAAGGATCTGCGGACATCTACCCCAGACTGGGGCCCACAATGGAATGGGATACAGCCGCCGGGCAGGCCATCGCGGAGTGCGCCGGTGCGCGCGTTTATCTCCATGAAGACGGCGGTGCCTTGCGCTATAACCGTGAAAACCAGTTAAACCCGTATTTTATTGTGGAAAGAGTTAACTAACCAGCTTGCGCAACACATAGGGCAGGATGCCGCCATGGCTGAAGTAGTCCAAATCGACCTCGGTATCCAGCCGGGCCGTTACCTCGAATTTAACGGCACGGCCATCGGTCTTCACGGCTGTCATTTGCAGCGTTTTACGCGGTTCGATGCCCTCGATGCCTTCGATGAAGTAGGTTTCGCTACCGTCCAAGCCCAGGCTTTCTGCGTTTTCACCCGCTTTAAAGATCAGGGGCAGCACTCCCATGCCCACCAGATTGTTTCGATGGATCCGTTCATAC
>JASFGJ010000483.1:0-3869 GCA_050123815.1 Desulfobacteraceae bacterium | reverse complement strand
TTCTCGAAACTTCTGATCTTTATTAATGATGTAATTGTTCAGAATTCGCTTTTTCATTTCTTCGATACGTTTTCCACCCCCGATGGGCATCGGCCAAAAAGCGATACCGAAAAAGTTATCTTCGAAGTATATCAGATCATCCTCGAACTGTTGAGCTCCCGGATCCAAAGGCGGTGCAATGACTGGAACAACTTTGCGAAATACGTTTCGACGAAGCCTGCCGCTGAACTTTTTCTCGATACGATACCGCATTTCCTTTTTGGTTATCGATGTCGGTTCCTTTAGAAACAGGATCAGCAGATCAACGAAATTATCGTTCTCACTCTCGAAGATCGATAAAAAATGGATCAGGTTCTCTCCTTTTTCATACCTTTTTCCCGAGTGATCCCTACTTGTATCAATTTCATCAAATTTCCCTGCAGGCAGCATCAGGTTCACTGAAAATGACGGTTTTATGTTCCGGACGGTGCTGCGTAGTTCCTTCAAAAAATTCCTGAGGGGCTTCAGATCATCTTTGATTTCCGGGAACCTTTCAAAATAGAGCGTAACTCCATCACACCGGGATGCCTCTTTAGCCAGCTTCACGATAGCTTTTATAATTTCCGGTCTGTTTATTCGCGCCGCAGACATCCAATCGGAATTGTGAATCACCAGATCGACCTTAACACGGTATCTTTTCGCTTTTTTAATGAACCTGGTCTTGTGTTTTTCCCACAGCACGGGTGTCCGATATTCCCCGGAAGGGCCCATAAATACCGCATAGAAACCGATTCTTGATAATGCGCTATAGTTTATGATGATTTTTTCAGGCGACGAATCCGCTTTTTCCCCCTTATCTGCTGTTTCGTCTCGAATCCAATAAGGATAGAATCCATACACAACACTTGAAAAATGCGGAGCGCAACCGCAGCCGTCGCTTTCCCAAAGGACGTCGGTGGGCTGATCCAATGGATGCTCTTTTTCAGCCAGCAGATGGACGTTCTCTCGATTTTTCTTTGGGGAATTCAATTCTTTCGGTGTGATTTTCGCGATCGTCTCGATCGCGTTGTCAAATAAGTCCACGGTTGCATAATCATTGCCTATTAGTATTTCGAGTTTATTTTTGATGGAATCAGAGAATACCGGCTCGTCAACCGTCTCAAATTGATTTTTGCCGGATTTAACTTGTTTGCTCTTATTCTTCTCTTCCAGTAACTTGTCCGGATCTTCCATATCGTTAAGGGTTATTTGATAGCTCCTCGGAATGCAGTAATGCCTCAAAGCGGTGATGGTTTCATCGCCCAATATCCCATCGGTGCGGATCGGCCTGTATCCTATTTCGTTCAATGTTTCTTGCAGAGTCTTTATTTCACCGGGTTTGTACCACTCCTGGTTTTTTGGCGGCAGAAAACGAGGGCAATCAATCATTTCTGCGCTGCATGGTACGATTTTCCCAGGCAAGGCAATTAGCGTGACCAAAACCAAATATAACCGTACACGGTATACAAACAGAATGGTATTCATCATCGCCTCCTCACATCGTCTTGCCTTCTTTGCGCAACTCCTTGGCAATGGCGCTTTGAATAAGATGGGTGGTTAACGTTGGGCTTTGTTGCTCCATGCACAAAATGGCGCTGCAACACATCACGTTGGTGATGGCTCCGCCGGAAAGCTCATAACGCCGTGCCAATTGCTCTAGATTTACATCATCGGCAAACAGGGACCTGCCGTTTTCAAGGTTTTTCCACAACTTCAGGCGCTGATCGGCATCGGGCATGGGGAAGTAGATCGTTGACTGAAACCTGCGGGCAAAGGCCTCGTCGATATTGTCTTTCAGGTTGGTAGCCAGGATCACCACGCCGGGATGATCTTCCATGCGCTGAAGCAGGTAAGAGATCTCCTGGTTGGCGTAACGGTCGTGGGCGTTCGTGGTCTGAGTGCGTTTGCCGAACAGGGCATCAGCTTCGTCGAAAAAGAGGATCCAGTTTTTGTGGGCCGCCTGATCGAACACATTGGCCAGGTTCTTCTCGGTCTCGCCAATGTATTTGGAGACAACCTTGGACAGATCGATGCGGTAGACGTCGATGCCGGCGGCCTTGCCCAGCAGGGTGGCGGTTAGGGTTTTACCGGTGCCCGGAGGGCCGTAAAAGAGGCAGCGGTAGCCGGGTTTGATGACCCTGCTCAGGCCCCACGCGCCGCGGATGGTGGCGCCGTGTTCCAGCCAGGTGATGATGTGAGCCACCTCATCCATAACTTCAGCAGGCAGCACAAGATCGTCCCACGCCAACTCGGTAGTGATGCGCTTGGCCGGAAAGTGGATGCTGTAATCGGGTTTGTGAGCCATGCCGGTGGTCAGCTTGCCGAGGTGCTCCTGGCTGATGGTCAATGCGCCGCTCAACAGGGGTTCGGTTTTTTCCACGGTTTCCAGACGCAGGATGTTCTTTGCTGCGAAAAAGTGATCCGGATCGAACAGGGTCATGACCTCAAAGCGCCTATGCAGATCGTCGCCGGCCAGGATGAAAGCCGCGGTTTCGCCGGTGGGTAAAAAGCCGCTGTGGGTGTGGCCCTTCCAGCCGCCAAATTCGGTGAATCCACGGTTGAAGTTCTTGTTGTGAATAAAAAAGGTGTCCAGCACCTGGGGACGGATGTGGGGAATCAACGCCAGGAGCATCACCAGCCGCTCATCCCGGCTCATGCGGTTGGTACGAACCAATCGATTATAGTAGGCGCCGTTGTTGGACAGCTCCGGGGCGGGAACCTCATCGATGCTGGCCACGGCATGGTCATGCTGGAAATAGATGCCGATGCGTGCCTCCAGCACCGCGTTGAACCACGCCAGTTCACGCTCCAGGCTTTGTGCGATGGCTTGTCGGCTCGTCATGGTCATCGATTCGTGTCAGAGGTTTTAGATCGCTGCGCGCCGGCTTCAAATGCGCCCTGCAACAGCTCCTCCTCCTCCTCCGGCCCCTGAAGCTGGGCAGTGAACTTTCCCTGCATCAATTCCTCTTCTTCTTCTGGGGCGCTTTGCCTTTGAATCAGTTCCGGGGCACTGCCCATTCCTTCAATCACCTTGCGCTGAGCGGTCATGACCGGACTGGCGGCAATGCGCTGCGAAAGTCCATGTTGTTGTTCCGGGCCTTCGGTCATCTGCTGACCAACTTCCGGATTGGCGGATTGCCGACGCTGTTTGGTTGCTCTATCTTCGGACGTTTCCAATGTAGTTTTCATCATCACACCTCATCGATTAAATCGGTAGGATTCATCCACTTAAAACTTTAAACTTTACACTTTAAACTTGGCGGCCGCCCACCAACTACTCCACATAAAAAATCCGTTCGCTCAATTGCTACAAAGGTCATGAACTCTATCTGATCTTGGCCGCCATTTCATCTGCCTCCTTCTCCAACACAGGATCGTCATTGAGCGGCATCCCGCCGACTTCTCCGGTGGGTGCCACGCGCCCCTCGCGCTGCTGCACCACGTGGGCCAATTCATGGCCCAACAACTGTTTGCCCTGGGCCGTGTGGGGCTGGAATTGTCCCGGGGCCACATGAATGTCGCTGCCCTGGGTGTATGCCAGGGCGCTCACGTCACCGGCTCTGGATGAGCCGGCGTGGACCCGAACGTCGGAAAAATCGCTGTCCAAGGTGGTCTCCATCTTTGCTTTGAGCTCATCGGGCAGACCGGTCCGGTTCGGCTTCTGCTGGAGCGGTTGGCCGAAGCCGCGTTCGATCCGCCGGCGCTGGGCTGCCTGGCGGGGGCTATGGTGAATGGCGATGCGGCGGCCGGCCTGTTGACCCCGATCGATTCCCACCGCCTCGTCGGCGGTTTCAGCGGCTGTCGAGTTCCATTGGGCCTGTTTGCGGATCGGCATTCGATCCTGATCGACA
>JASFGJ010000482.1:0-3879 GCA_050123815.1 Desulfobacteraceae bacterium | reverse complement strand
CTTCTGGTTGCGAATGACGGTCGCCACCGTGTCGGCCACCCCTGTCTATTCTTATTTGAAAATGGCTTCTTTTAAATTTTTTCTCGAGGCTTACCGCCGCCATGAAATCGTACGCAAAGAGTACTCCGATTATTATGCTTCCTTAGGATCAAAGAACCAATAAAATCCACCATATTGAGCAAAACAGCGCGATTTGGATTCGTTATCAAGGCGCGTAAAAAAAATGCATGTTCACGTTGAAAAGGTGAAGGTGTTGATTTTTGAAGACAATGTTTCTATTATAGTAGCCGTCACGGTTTTGCCCCGACCCTATGACCGCCGAGTTGAAGGAGTGCATGCTGCACAAACGCCGCTGTGCGTCCGGGTGGGTCATATTACAAGGTCATCCGAAAAGGTGCTTGTGACATTAAATGTGCAGACTCGAGATAGATCGTAGGCCATGTTGAAAAAGATACTCAAAATGCCGCTGACTCAGACGGCCTTCCTGACCGTGCTGGTTTTGACTGCCATGCTCTGGCCCTTCGGCCCTTTGGAATATTTGGAAAATCAGATCTATGATTTCTGTGCAAAGCACTTACGAAGCTCGGGGAATCAGTCGATTGCCATTGTTGCAATCGATGAAAAAAGTGTCGCCCAGATTGGCGATTGGCCTTGGCCCCGTTCATATATCGCCGACATGGTCAATGTCCTGTCCAATGAAGGCACGAGAGCTTTGGGCCTTTGCCTGCTGTACGAACACCCTGAACTGCGGCCCGGGCTGGATGAAATCAAGCAGCTTAAAGAGCGGCTGGCGGATCAGAAGTTCAAAGGAGGCAAACAAACCAGCCGGTTGCTTTCAAAATGGATGCACGAGTCCGAGGTGCGATTGAACCATGATGCCCAATTGATTGCGGCCGTACGCCGTGCCAGAAATACCGTTTTGCCGTTGAAGTTTGTGACCCGCGGCAATAGCCCTTCGGACCAATCTCAGCCGTCGGGTTTGATGATTATCAACTCGATTAAGGCGTCCGGCATCGATGCCGGCGGTGCGCAAACCGTAATGGATGTCGTCACCAACGGCAGAGCAGGATATGCAACGGTTTCTGCTACGGGTGTTCGCACAACCTTTGCTGAACTGGCCGGAAAGGCCGGGGCGCTGGGCCATGTGAATATTACGGTGGATCCGGATGGAAAGATCCGCAGGCTTCCCTTGCTGATCCGCTACAAAGAACGATTGTTTCCCGCCCTGGCACTCCAACTCGCCGCCAAATATCTGGGCGTCAAGCTTAACAGAATGTCATTGGGAGAGGACATTTTCGGACAACCGCTGTTGCAGTTTGACGGACGCCGCATATCTGCCGACAGTGCCTATCGAATGCTGATCCGTTACGATCAGCCATGGACCCGATCCAACACCTATTCCTTTGTGGATTTGATGAACGGCACACGTGACCCGGCTGCATTGACGAATAAGATTGTTTTAATCGGCGTCACGGATGAAGTGTTGTCGCAGCGTTTTCATTTGGACGACGTCAATCAGGTGGCTCCCGTCGAGATCATGGCAAACACCCTTGCAAATCTTTTATCTCCTGTGCACTTGTCAAGACCTTCATGGGCCCGGGTTCTTGAAATTGTCGTCCTGTTCTACTTTGCCGTCTTCCTTTTTTTCGTGATTCCACGTGTCAATTTAAAAATCGGTGCGGTGATCCTGAGCATTTTCCTGGTCACATGGTGTGGTGTTGCCATTGGATTGTTGACGACCTATGGATATTGGATCAAACTATTCGGACCGGTGTTTCTGGCCTGTGCCGGATTTCTGACAATCCAGTCGACACGTTTTTCAGAAAAAAGAGAACGGGAAAAGGTGGAGATTTACAAGAATCTTGGGCTGTCGTACCAGGGGCAGGGCATGCTTGATATGGCCCATGAAAATTATATGCAGTGTCCGGTCGGTGATTCATCCGTTAAGAATCTGCTGTACAATCTGGGATTGGATTTCGAGCGCAAACGCATGTTCAACAGGGCACTGGCAATTTATGAACATATCCGAACCGATGGCACCTTCAAAGACATCAAAAAACGGATCGGCCGATTAAAAGTGATGGAAGACCCCCTTGCATTGAGTGTTGGCAAATCGATGGGTGAAAAAACGATGGTGATGGACGACACCAACACACATCCAACCTTCGGCCGCTATGAGATCCTGCGGGAGCTGGGGCGTGGTGCCATGGGAACGGTTTATCTCGGGCGGGATCCGAAAATCAACCGGGAAGTTGCCATAAAGACATTGGAATACGGACAGGTGGCCGGAGATGAACTGGCCGATGTCAAAAGCCGCTTCTTCCGCGAGGCAGAAGCGGCCGGCAAGCTTTCCCATCCCAACATCGTTGCTATTTTTGATGCCGGTGAAGAGCACGACATGGCTTACATCGCCATGGAACTGCTCATTGGAAAAGATTTAACGCACTACTGCAAACCTGAGAGCCTGTTGCCGCAGTCACGCGCCATCGATATCATTGTGGAGGTAACATCCGCCCTAGATTATGCGCATCAGCAAGGTGTGATTCATAGGGACATCAAACCGGCAAACATCATGATGTTAGAGGACGGCCGGATCAAGGTGACCGATTTCGGTATTGCCCGGGTAGTGGATGCGTCCCAGACCAAGACCGGGGTCATTCTCGGTACGCCGAGCTATATGTCTCCCGAGCAGGTGGCTGGGAAAGATGTGGATGGGCGATCCGATCTGTTCACCTTGGGTGCTGTCTTTTACCAGTTGCTGGCCGGTGCCAAACCCTTTGGCGGTGATTCCCTGACAGCCATCTTATACGCCATCACACACAAGCGGCCCACCCCGCTGTCCGAGATCGTACCCGATATTGCCCCCTGCATTGAACGGATCGTGAACCGTCTGCTGACCAAGGGGGTAACCAAGCGCTACCAGTCCGCTACACAGGTGCTGAAGGAGATCAAGGCGTGTCGGAACACGTTTTAAAATTTCAATGCGATAACTGGCAATTCGTGATATAGAATCCATTTGTATTCTGTGTATTCTGTAAAAGGAGATACGATATGGCGATGCTGATTCTTTTACACGAAGGATTGACACTTCAAAGAATTCCGATCCAGGAAAATCAAGTCCTGATCGGTCGAAAAGTTGATGCCGATATTTTTTTGGATGATAAGATGGTAAGCCTTGAGCATGCCAGGATTGTCAAAGTCGACAAACCGGAAAACGCAGGCGGCGCCGAATATTATATCGAAGATCTGGAAAGCACGAACGGTACCCATGTAAACGGTGAGAAGATCACGCGTGCGTTTCTCACCCACGAAGATAGCGTTCGTATCGGCAAGCATTTCTTTAAGTTTGTCGATGAAACGGTAGCGCAGGAAGACAAGACAACCAAGTTGCACAAGAGCTGGATTCCCGGAGTTTATTACACGAAGGAAAAAAAAGACGAGTGATCGAACGATAATCTCCCATCGTTTGTGAGGACCTGGCGATTTTTTATCCTTTCTGAATGCACATCCATTGCACTGAAGGCGTCCTATCCAAGCCGGTCAGAAACTGAACGCTTATGACGACGCGAGGCATACAATTTCTCAAACAAAAACGTGTTGCGCATGAAGTGATCAAATATGAGCACCATGAAAAAGGCGCCCGCTTCGCCGCTCAGGCGGCGGAATTCCCATTGCCACAAACCATCAAAACACTGGTCGTAAGCCTGGACGCAAATCAGTTCACATTGGTGCTGATGCCCGGGGACAGCGAGCTGTCTATGAAAAAAATCGCCAAAGCGTGCGGTGCGAAACGCGCGGCCATGGCGGATCAGGCTTCCGCAGCGCGGGTGACCGGATACCTGGTGGGCGGCATCAGCCCCTTCGGCACTAAAAAGCGCC
>JASFGJ010000481.1:0-3879 GCA_050123815.1 Desulfobacteraceae bacterium | reverse complement strand
GAAGTTTTGACGGCAGCCGATCACTTGTTTGCTCGGTGGATGACGGGCGTCAATTTTATCTCGGCGGTCAAACCAGGCCGTTTGATCCACAAAGCGTCGGATTACCCCGGGCATTCATGATCGACTTTGACAGCAACCGGATTCTTCCCGCTAAAGATAGCGTCATAAGGCGTCAGACCAAGATCGAACGGTCCGAGCACGTCGAAAACAAACTCATTCTGCAGGGGGCGGATGACGGCGTTGAAGGTGTGGATGACGGCATTGGATGGAGCATGGCGATCGAGAAGACCAGCGGAAGGTTTGTGATCGGCGCTGCGGCCGACAACGTCGGCTATGTTGTTTTCGGCAGGTGCAAACCCAAACCATAGAGGTGGCTTCTGGAACGTGGTGTCAAAACCTGCCCTCAATGTGCGGTCAATGCGTCGATGCCGTGTACCGATTGATCCAGGTTTGCAATTCAGCGGCTGAATTGGAAAAGATCCAGTCGATCTCCCGATGGAGTTCGCGAAACAGACAATTGAGTGAATCGACAAAACCGGCGCCAATCCGCTGGCGCCTGCGCCGATGCCGCCGCAAGATGGCGCCGTGCATGAGCAGGTAATGGCCGCACAGCCCGGCCCATTGGTTGTCCATGACGTACCGGCTCAACTTGTCGGGCCAGTGATAGGCGATGAGCGCCTTGGCTTGAGACGGGGCAAACACCAGGCCTCTGAGAGGATGGGGTTGCATACATAATAAATGATAATCAACGGTTGGTGCGAGCGGTGCCAGAACCTGGCACAGCCGGTCGTTCTGACGGTTCAGGTCCGGCCAGGGCTGCTGTTTGATTTCGATCATCAAGTGCGGCCGGCCCCCAAATCGCGACACCACCTCCTCAAGTGCCGGAATGGTCGGGTATCGCTCTTGCAAGGCCGCAAAGCTGAGGCTCTGAATCGTCCGTGGATCCCCGTGAAGACGCAGCAGATCGGCATCGTGGGCCACTACGGGCACAAGATCCCGGGTCCAGCGGATGTCGAGTTCAATCCCCCAGACACCGGCATCCATAGATGCTTGAAAGGCATCGAGTGTATTTTCCATGCTGGATGACCCCAGATGATCGCCGCGGTGCGCAATCAGTTTGCATTGGGATAACCGCTCTTTGCCGGGTATGGCGCGCGGCCAGCGCGCAACCATCGCATTCGCTGCGCGCTGAAAGGCAAGCTCAATGAATTGTATTGCGTGCATAGGCGATGGGGATCAATGCTCGTCGTATTTATTATCGGTTAACCGTCCGATCGAATTGGCGATCAAAAACGGCGATGCTCCTTGCACCGGAGGTAATTTTTTGGGATCTATTTTATGACTTGGTGTGCAAGTTGTCCACATTTTTGATAATACAGTTGTCAATAAAAGGAACAAACGATCTATGAATCCCTACGAAGTGTCAGCCTATCGCATCCGTGCGGTTTTATTTGATTTCGACGGGACCCTGACCCGACCGGGAGCGTTGGATTTCAGCCGGATCAAACATGCACTGAAATGTCCCTCCGATATGCCCATTCTGGAATATATCCAATCCATCGACGATCCTGCCGACCGGCGGTCCGCCATGCTGCAGCTGGATCAATTTGAATTGGAGGGCGCCCGGAAGTCCCGGCCCAATCCCGGCGCCCAGCACCTCGTGCAGTGGGTCAAATCGCTCGGATTGTCCGTGGCTGTCATTACCCGCAACAGCATGGGATCGGTGGTTCGCGCATTGGAAAATTTCGATCGGATCGGCCCCGGGGATTTTGATTTGATCATAACCCGGGATACCGACGTTGCTCCCAAACCCAGCGGTGACGGTATTGTCTGGGCCGCACAGCAGCTGGGCATTGCGTGCGCCGAAATCTTGGAGGTCGGCGACTACCTGTTCGACCCCCAGGCCGGTCTGGCCGCCGGAGCACTGACTGCGCTGCTGGATCCGGACAATGATCCTCGACTGGTAGAGACGGCATGCCACTTTCGGATCAGCCGGCTTGACGATCTCAGATCGATTATTCGCGCCGGAGTACCACTGGCCGCGGGCAAGCTGCCCAACGATCTGCTCGAACAATATCTGGCCGAACTGAAGGCCCAGGATCCATCCATCCTTATTCATCCCGGCGTGGGGGAAGATGTCGCCGCCGTCCGTGTTCAGGAAGAGGAGGTCCTGGTACTCAAATCGGATCCCATCACCTTCACCTGCGATGCCATGGGGCAGTACGCCGTTTCGGTCAACGCCAATGATATCGCCACTTCCGGTGCGGTCCCACGGTGGTTTCTGACCACCCTGTTGTTTCCGCCCGGAACAAGCCCTTCACAGGTTCGACAGGTCATGGCCGAACTGGGGCAGGTATGCACCCGATTAAAAATAACATTGTGCGGCGGGCATACCGAAATCACGGACGCTGTCCGGCGACCGGTGGTCATCGGCATGATGGCCGGAACCGTACGGCAGAGGGACTTGATCGAGAAGAAAAACATGCGGCAAGGCGATACGGTGCTGATGACCAAGCAGGTTGCCGTTGAAGGCATAAGCATTATCGCCCGCGATTTTCAAAAACTGCTCACAGACAAGGGCATATCCACCGGGGAGATAGAGATCGCCAAAAAGATGCTGGACCAGATTTCGATATTGCCGGAAGCCCGGTCCGCCGGTCGCCGGGAAGGTGTTTCGGCCATGCATGATGTCACCGAAGGCGGTTTGGCCACGGCCCTTGCCGAATTGAGTTCTGCCGGCGGGTGCAAAATCGCCGTCGATATGGAAACGATTCCCATTGCGGAATTGACCCGCAGGATCTGCAACGCCGTCGGCGTCGATCCCCTGGGGCTGATCGGTTCCGGCAGCCTCTTGATTTGCTGTCGCCCGGAACACGCCGAGCGGCTGTGTCGGAAAATACGATCCGAAGGGATCGCCGTAACGCCGATCGGGCGTGTTTTGGAAAAAGGCAACGCTGTTGAGGCCTTTGAAAACGGCAGGCCCGCAACTTGGCCAACCTTTGCGGTCGACGAAATTACAAAGCTATAGGCTTTAATTCGTGGGAGGATTTTAAAAATTCTTGCCTTCTGCAACGCGCTGTGTTTTTTCTTTAGTGATCATTTTGCCAACGAACCAAAGAGGAGCTTATGAAGTCAACGATCATCAAATATGGCGTGTGGATCACTTGTTTGCTTTTTGGGTTAACCGCCTGCACCACGGTCAATCCCTACAGCGGGGAAAAGCAGCCAAGCAAGCTGGCCGTTGGGGCCGGTATCGGTGCGGCCAGCGGAGCGGTCATCGGTTTGTTGAGCTCAAACAACAAGAACCGGCAGCGCAACGTCCTGCTGGGGGCCGGTATCGGCGCGCTGGCCGGCGGCAGCGTCGGTTATTACATGGATGTACAGGAAGCCAAGCTTCGTCAGCGTCTGCAAGGCACCGGCGTGAGTGTCACCAGGGTTGGCAATCAGATCGTGCTCAACATGCCCGGCAATGTGACCTTTGAAACCAATTCGGCAGACATCAATGCCGGTTTTTATGAAGTGCTGAGCTCGGTGGCCATTGTCCTGAAAGAGTATGAAAAAACCACGGTAGACGTCATCGGCCATACGGACAGCGTGGGTACGGCCAATTACAACCAGCAGCTTTCCGAACGGCGCGCCCGCAGTGTCGCCGGATACCTCGTCTCCCAGCAGATCATGGCAGAAAGGCTGCTGGTGGCGGGCCAGGGCGAATCCCAGCCCATCGCCTCCAACAGCACCCCCGAAGGCCGGTCCAGAAACCGCCGCGTGGAGATTCAGATCGCACCTTTGACCCAGAGTTAGGGTTCGCGTAAAGCATGATGGGATGAAAGGCGCTTAAGATAATGGCATTGATTTAGAGGTTACTTGTGAATCCGTTTA
>JASFGJ010000480.1:0-3899 GCA_050123815.1 Desulfobacteraceae bacterium | reverse complement strand
ACTATCCATGGAACCATAGAAACGCCCATCTTCATGCCTGTGGGCACCCAAGCCACGGTAAAGGCGCTGACACCCGAAGAGCTGACGGCACTGGGCGCACAGATTATCCTGGGCAACACCTATCATCTCTATTTGCGGCCCGGAACCGGGGTGATCGGCCGGTTTGGCGGATTGCACGATTTTATGCACTGGCAGGGGCCCATCCTGACCGACAGCGGTGGGTTCCAGGTCTTTTCACTGGCGCAGTTGTCCAAGATCACGGAGCAGGGATACCAATTCCAGTCGCATTTGGATGGGGGCGCCCGCCACCTGCTGACGCCGGAAAAATCCGTTGAAGTGCAGGTCGCCCTGAACAGCGACATCATGATGTGTCTGGACCAGTGCATCGCGCATCCGGCCGAACATGAGCAGGCCGCCCGGGCGCTGGCCTTGACCACGCGCTGGGCCCGGCGCTGCAAAGCGGCCCGGCGGGACCTGGATGCGTCATCGAATCTGCTGTTCGGCATCGTACAGGGCGGCATGTATGCGGATCTGCGATCCCGTTCGGCGCAGGAGATCGTTGACATCGGTTTTCCGGGCTACGCTGTGGGCGGCCTGAGCGTGGGTGAGCCAAAGCCGTTGATGTACGAGATGGCGGCCCACACGCTGCCCTTGCTGCCGGCCGATGCTCCCCGCTATGTCATGGGGGTCGGCACGCCGGCAAATCTGGTGGAGATGGTGGCCATGGGCGCCGATATGTTCGATTGCGTTATGCCCACCCGCAACGCCCGCAACGGCCAGTTGTTTACCGGCAGCGGCACCATCAACATCAACAACGCCGGCCATCGCGATTCGGTCGAGCCCATCGAGACGGGTTGCGATTGCTATACCTGCCGGCACTACAGCCGGGCCTATCTGAGGCATCTGTTTCAAGCCAAAGAGATTTTGGCCCATCGGCTCAATACCATTCACAACCTGCATTTTTATTTGAACCTTGTAAAACAGATGCGCATGGCTATAATAAAGGGAGTTTTCGAGCCTTTCAGACGGGATTTTCTTGCGCGCCAGCAGGAGAACACGTCTGTTTAACATTCTGAAACAGCAGAAATAATCAGTTTAAGGAGTCCTTCATGAAAGAGAAAGTTCAAGCTGCGATTGAAAAAATTCGGCCCATGCTCAAAGCGGACGGCGGTGATGTTGAACTGGTGGATGTCGTTGACGGCATTGTTCAGGTTCGGTTGCAAGGCGCCTGTTCCGGGTGCCCCATGTCCCAAATGACCCTGAAAAACGGCATTGAACGGATCATCAAACAAGAGGTTCCCGAGATCAAATCGGTCGAATCGGTTTAGTCGAATCCAGTGTCCAGGCCTGCTTCCGGGCAAGCCATCGTTTCGCGATGGCCATACCCGGCGGCCGGGCGTTGCTGCGCCGCCCCTTATTTTGCCTTTCACCCATTGATCACACCTGATCCGCCGTTCGCGTTAAGGACACGCATCCTAAGAAACCACAGATTTCCGTATTGAATGATCGCAAGATAATTTGCATCCATGATAATCATCAAACGATTTGTTGATCTGAAAATCCGTTACAAGCTGCTGCTGGGCTATGCGGCGATCTTTATCCTCATCGGTGCGCTGGCCAGCACCACCATCTACCACTTCGTTCGTCGGGCCATCGAGGCCAACATTGAAAGCGAACTTCAAAAGAGCACGGCTGCGATATTGGACATGGTGCGCAATGCCGCGGACGTGTCGATCAAAAACTATTTAAGGGCCGTTGCGGAAAAGAACCGCGATATCGCCGGGGATTATTACGATAAGTTCCGGCGGGGGGAGATTTCCGAACAAGGGGCCATGGCCGCCGTACGCAAGGTCATGCTCAGCCAGCCCATCGGGAAAACCGGCTATATCTACTGCCTGACAAGTGACGGCATCATCGACAATCACCCCCATGAGGCGCTGATGGGCGCCGACCTTTCGCGCCATGGATTTATCCAGGAGCAGAAACGGCGCAAAGTGGGCTATATCGAATATGACTGGCAAAATCCATCCGAGTCGTTTCCGCGCGCCAAGGCACTCTATATGACCTATTTCGGGCCTTGGGACTGGATCATATCGGCCTCCTCCTATCGCGGTGAATTCAAGGAGCTGATCAATGTCGAGGACTTTCGCGACACTGTGATGTCTCTCAAGTTCGGCCGGACGGGATACTCCTATGTTATCGACACTCGGGGAAAACTCATTCTGCACCCCGAGTTGGAAGGCATCAACATCTTGAATGAAACCGATGCCGAAGGCAGAAAGTTTGTCAGGGAACTGATTCAGCGGCGTTCCGGCAAGATTACCTATTCTTGGAAAAATCCCGGTGAGTCTCATCGGCGTGACAAACTGGTAATTTTCAACTATATTCCCGAATACGACTGGATCGTGGCCTCCTCGAGTTATCTGGACGAATTTTACGCTCCCCTTAAAACCATCCAACGCATTTTTATCGTCACCGTGCTCTTTTCGTTGGCGCTGGTATTGCCGCTGACCTGGTGGATCAGTGCTTCGATTACCAATCCATTGCGAGAACTGATGGATCGATTCGCTAAGGGAGCCAATGGCGAAACCACGGTTCGCATGTCCAGAATCTCCAGAGACGAAGTCGGCAGCCTGGGCCGCTATTTCAATTCGTTTATGGAACGTCTGGACCGATCGCAGTATTATCTGCAAAAGATCGTCGACTCGATGCCCTCCATCCTGGTGGGCGTCGATTTGGACGGTTGCATCACCCTTTTTAACCGGGAAGCCGAAAAGCGGACCGGCATCACCTCCCGGTATGTTCAGGGACGCCCGGTCGGTGAGATTTTCGACAACTTTGCCCAGCACCATGCGTTGATACAGCGTGCCATTGAACAGCAAAAAGCCTTGAAGGTGGAGAAGGTGGCTCACCCGGCCCATAAAGGGCGGCGATGGGCCGATATCATGGTCTATCCCATTGTCTTTGACCGGACCGAGGGGGTCGTGGTTCGCATCGACGATGTGACGGCCCGGGCGCGCATGGAGGCGATGATGGTGCAGACCGAAAAGATGATGTCCGTGGGCGGCCTGGCGGCGGGAATGGCCCATGAAATCAACAATCCATTGGGAGCCATGGTCCAGAGTGCCCAGAACATCTTGCGCCGCACATCCACCGATTTGCCGGCCAATCTCGAAATGGCGGCTCAATGTGGCGTGGAACTGACCGCGGTGCGGTGTTATCTGGAGCAGCGCCGGATCATCGAATTTTTGGAGGGGATTCGCTCCGCCGGAGATAAAGCCGCTGAGATCGTGGATAACATGCTGCACTTCAGCCGCAAGAGCGAATCGCACAAGGAGGCGGTCGATTTGGCCGAATTGCTGAACAAAGCCGTATCCCTGGCGGCACATGATTATGATCTGAAGAAAAAGTACGATTTTCGAAGGATTCGCATCGATCGTGAATTCCAAACCGATGTCGGGGCGGTACCCTGCGTGGCCACCGAGATCGAGCAGGTGGTGCTGAATCTGCTGCGCAACGCGGCCCAGGCCATGGCCGAGTGTGACAACGATGGCCCGAGTGCGCGGATTGAATTGCGACTCTATCGCCGCGACGGCATGGCGGTGATCGAGGTCGAGGACAATGGCCCTGGAATGGATTCGGAGAAGCTCAAGCGTGTTTTCGAACCGTTTTTTACGACCAAGGAGGTGGGCAGCGGAACGGGCCTGGGGTTGTCGGTCTCCTATTTTATCATTACCAACAATCATGGGGGCACCCTGGAGGCCGGTTCGCAGCCGGGAAGGGGTACCCTTTTCACGATACGACTGCCCCTGACGCTTGAGTCCGGATCGGAAGCTACGGCGGCCTGAAATGCAACGTCAATGTCATTTGATAATTTTTCGGACTGTGGGAGCGGCGTC
>JASFGJ010000479.1:0-3918 GCA_050123815.1 Desulfobacteraceae bacterium | reverse complement strand
TGGATCATCAAGCGCGTGTTGCGCACGGTTGATCAGATACCATTACGGCGTGGCAGGGGATGGCGTACGCTGTGGTTGCACCTGCAGCGCTTTTTGTTGCTATCGAATCTCTTCGTTGCTTTGGGAGCTGGCAGCTTGTGCTATGCTGCAATGAAAGTGCAGGGATTGCCCACAACGTGGCCGGCACCAGTGGTTGCCGTACTTTATGTGTTGTCCATGCATATTCTTAACAATCTCACAGGCCGTGCGGAAAACCGCTACAATGATCCGGACCGTGAGGCCTTCTACCGGCGTCATAAAATACCACTGACCGGCATGGCCATTGTTGCCGGTGCCATCGGGTTGAATGCCGCATTTCAGATGGGGCCGATACCGTTTTGGGCGTTGCTTTCGATGAGTCTGCTTGGTCTGTCTTACAATCTGAGAGTCATTCCCAAACATTGGGCACCCAATCTGAAATTCAGGTGTATACGGGATTTGCCGGGTTCAAAAACCATTCTGATTGCATTGGCATGGGGGGTCGTGACAGCCTGGTTGCCGGCTTTGGCGGAAGCCAAAGGGCAATGGGGCGCCGGCCTTGCCGTCTTTATATGGGCAACGGGCATCGTCTTTTGCCGTACGGCCTATTTCGATATACTGGACATGCAGGGGGATCGCATCGTTGGAAAAGAGACCATCCCGATATTGCTGGGACCTGCGCGTTCTTTTAAAATGCTCAAACTGTTGTTGAGTGTGATGATTCTGATGCCGATCGTGTTGGCCGGCCTTGGGATGCTGGCGCCTCTGGCTTACCTTTTGGCGATCCCCCCCGTCTTGTTATGGGGTATCATTGTTTCCCATGAGCATGGCAATATGCTTCCGGGTATCCGTATGGAGTTCAGAGTTGAGAGCGTGTTTATTTTTTTCGGATTTTTGGCTTTCCTGTATGAAACCATCGTGCGTGTATTTTAAGCTTTTATAATTCAATGCGTTTTGCCAATCGGTGGTTCTTTTCCGCTGAGCAGGCGCTGAATGTTGTCTTTGTGGCGTGAAATGATCATTGCTGCCGCCAGGGCTGCAGCCAAAGTGCTCATGGGATCACGCGTTATCATGGCGATTGCGACAGGCAACATCGCCATTGAGCCCATCGATGCTGCCGACACGCGTCGAGAAATAAAGACAATGCATAGAAAAACCGCCAGAGCGACGCCGCACGCCGGTGCTGAAAGAACGGCAAAACATCCCAGTGCAGTGGCAACGCCTTTACCGCTGGGTTTGAATTTAAAATAGATGGGGAACATGTGCCCGCAGATTGCAGCCAACGCCACCCAGGGTGCCACACCCGTCACTGTCGGTCCTGTTACAATCGTGGCCGCATAGGTCGGAAGGGCTCCTTTCAGCACATCGCAGACCAGCGTCACAATGCCCCAGAGCGTTCCGGCCACGCGGCGGACGTTGGTGGCTCCGATGTTGCCGCTTCCGCTTTGGCGGACGTCGATGTTTACCACCCACCGTACGATGAGCAGTCCGAAGGGAATAGATCCCAGCAAGTAAGCGACGACGACAAGTGCAATGATTGCGACGGGAGAATTCATATCCCGGCTGTATATCATGGACTTTCGATCAATTAAACGTTAAAACTCAATCAAACACCATAAGGATATGCCTATGGAACCGCTGGTTTTTCCCATCGACGGGGTACTGGATTTGCACACCTTTAGCCCCAAAGAGGTGCCGCATCTGTTGGTTGATTATCTGACCGCCTGTCAGGAGAAAGAGATTTTTGACGTGAGAATCATCCATGGCAAGGGAAAAGGCGTACTTAGAGCAAAGGTTCACGCTCTGCTGGAAAAGAATCCTTTGGTCGCCGGATTTTCAACAGCGCCTGAAACGGCCGGAGGTTGGGGGGCTACCTTAGTTCAATTGAAGCGGCCTTGAAATCGAGATAGTTAAATTCGTCAGGTGTATTTTCAATGGTTTTGCCGGTTGGCCAGTTTAGGTTGTTGAGCCGGTTGAAGGATTGGGCCAAATAATAGCTCAACTCTTGATTTTGCTTGTAGAAAAATAAAAAGGCCGGCGCATTGGCCGACCTTTTTTTTCAGTTTGGTGGAGCTGAGGGGGATCGAACCCCTGACCTCATGACTGCCAGTCATGCGCTCTCCCAGCTGAGCTACAGCCCCAAAAGGTAACGCGGATAGCTAACAAAAAGCCCAATGCCTGTCAAGGTTTAAGTTTCAAGATTTCTATTTGAAAGTCCGTATGATCAGCTATCGAAAATATTGACAAGCAAATTCATAAACCATAATATCTGTTGGTTACGGATCTGCTGCCAGCGCCGCTTTGCAGATCCCATTTATTGACTAAGGGCAGAGAGGTGGCGCCATTTATTCCTCTATCTGCCCTGAAGAGAGGAACACGAATGCTCAATTTAATGCGGAAACATGCCGGCAGCTGGATGATTAAAGTGATTCTGTTCGCGATAGTCGTGGTGTTTGTATTTTGGGGAGTGGGAAGTTTTACGTCTCGAAATCAAACACAGGTCGCGGATGTCAATGGCGAGATTATCAGCGTGGAAACTTACCGCCAGGCATATTATCAACTCTTGGAGAATTTTCGCAGGCTCTATGGCGAACAGCTCAATGATGACCTGCTCAAAATGCTGCGTCCGGGACAACAGGCATTGGACAACCTTATCTCAAGGATTTTGATGCTTCAGGAATCGGATCGCCTGGGCATTGACGTGAACGACCAGGAACTGGCTGACGCCATACAGGCCATTGCCGCTTTCCAAAACGACGGCGTGTTCGATTATCAGCGCTACCAGCAGCTTCTCAGCTTCAATAAAATGACCGCCGAGCAATTTGAGCAGACCCAGGAGCAGGATCTACGCATTGGAAAGCTTCAGTCGTTGATCACCAGCGCAGTGAACATTTCCGACGAAGAAGCCCGCCAGTGGTATGAATGGAACAATGCCGAAGTCAATTTGGATTATGTCGTATTCGAAGCGAATAACTATAACGATGTGACGCCGACCCAGGAACAGATCGAAAAATACTTTGAACAGAACGTTATGAAATACCAGACGGAGCCGCAAGTTAGGGTCCGCTATCTTTATTTCGATCCCAATGCATACCAGGAGGGTGTGCAGGTCACGGACGAAAAGGTCGCTGAATACTACCAGCAGAATGCCGGTGAATTTAAGACCGAAAAAACGGTCCAGGCCCGCCATATCCTGTTCAAGGTTGAAGAGGACAGTGACCCCGCGGTCGATGAAGAAAAAAAAGCCTTGGCAGCCAAGGTTGCCGAGATGGCGAAATCGGGAAAGAGCTTTGACCAACTGGCGAAGCAATATTCCGAGGGACCAACCCGCGACAAGGGTGGATTCCTGGGAACCTTCAAACGCAATGCCATGGTTAAGCCGTTTGCCGATACCGCTTTTTCAATGAATGCAGGTGACATCAGCGAACCGGTGCGGACGCAGTTTGGCTGGCATGTCATCAAGGTTGAAAAAGTCAATGAGGCCAGCACGGAGAGTTTAGAGGACGCCACACCGAATATTCGGAACAAGTTGCGTCTGGAACGGGCGCGCCAAAAAGCTCTGGAGGCCGCGGAGAAGGTCTATGACTCGGTATTTGACGGGGATGACCTTGGTGATGCCGGAAAGACCCATCAAGTGCCGGTCATGGATACCGAACTGTTTGCTGCAAGTGGTTTCAAAGACAAAAAAATCGGCAATCCGCAGCAATTTGTGAAGACGTCGTTTGAACTGGATCTTATGGCCATCAGCCAGATTCAGGACTGGGATGATGGTTATTACCTGCTTCAAGTGGTCGAACAGGTCGCATCAAAATCTCCCAAGCTTGAATCGGTAGTTGAGCGTGTCCGTAAAGACGTCACCAAAGAATTGCAGAGGGACCGTGCAAAGGCGGATGCAGAAGC
>JASFGJ010000478.1:0-3956 GCA_050123815.1 Desulfobacteraceae bacterium | reverse complement strand
CGAGGCGTTGGACACCTCAGGCTTTTGCAACGTTAGGGTTAATGCCACCGGCCATCTGACCATCGATACACGCATATGCCACCCGGTGCCAGCACCCTCACCCGGTAGATGACGCGACGGTCCCGGTTGGTCACAAACAGATCCTTGGGCACCACCGATGTGGACATCCCTTGCTGATTGAACGTCACGTGGGTGGCCATGGTGTACCCCTTGGGCCCTTGCGGCAGAAAGTGGATTCCGCCGCGGTAGGCTGAAAGATTGGTGATTCGCCCGCTAACGCTGTTTTGGTATTGATTGGGCCCGGGCATGTTCATTTGCAGCGCACACCGGGTTCTTTTACGAATGGCAGTCATCCGCGCCAGTTGCAAGTCTGCCGTCAGTTGGTCAACGGCATGGCCGGGGCCCTGTGTTCGAAGCCATTGCCATACAGGCGGCGCACCAAGCATCACAATCCCTGCGATGGCCATGGTGATTGCCGCTTCCAGTAACGTAAATCCGGAGTGCTTTGCAATCATCGGTAGCAGTCCTCGGCAGAAATACTTCTGCACGGGTTGGGTCTGAGCGTTTATACCAAAGGAACTATTTCGAATCTGACGTTGCTGCAGTTTGTGTTTCCCGAAGAATCGGGTATGAAACGAATTTCAAATCGTCTCCATTCGGCGTTTCAGACACGCCGCAATCTAATGATAGGAAAGATATGTATCTGCACAACGCATGGAAAATGCCGTTGCGCTTACTGCTTATTTTTCATCCGGCCTGTAACACGATCAAAAAAAGATATCCACCATGGTACGATCACGGAAAAGCCTATGAAAGGTAGTACGGTAAGACTCAGTCTGTCATAAGCGCAATCGACGCATTAGTCAACTGTTTTTTTCTTCAACCGGACAGCGACAGCCGTTATCGCCTCGCGACATATCCTTACTGTTGACGCATTATACCTGCGCTGGTAAAACATCAATGTCCGTCCATCCGACATCAAGACCGCTGAACATTTGAAAGCGTTTCCCATATGCCACTGCACTTCTCGCACAGCGGAGGAGGAATTTGAGCCAACAAACCATCTTGGCAATTGATTGCGGCACCCAGAGTCTGAGGGCACTTCTTTTTTCCGACAGCGGAGATCTTCTCGCGCATACGCAGCGGGAGTATGAGCCCTATTTCAGTACCCGCCCGGGATGGGCCGAACAAGAGCCGGAAGTTTACTGGGAAAGCTTGTGCAAGGCATGCGCAAGACTCAAGAAAAAACACCGCAACCTGTTTGATGATATCGCCGGTGTTGGTGTCGCCACCCAGCGCAACAGCATGATCAATGTCGACCGAAACGGCAAAAGCCTTCGGCCGGCCATCCTCTGGCTCGACCAGCGCAAGGCGACCCCGGTCTTTGCCACCAAAGGCCCGCTAAAATGGGGGCTCAAAGTGCTTGCATTGGATTCACTGTTAGCCGGGTTTCAGGCGGAGGGCAAATGCAACTGGCTGCGGCAAAACCAGCCCCGCTTGTGGGATGCGACCTACAAATATCTTCAGGTGTCGGGATTCCTCAACCATCGCCTGACCGGCAGGTTCGCAGATTCGGTAGCGTCCCAGATCGGGCACATTCCCTTCCATTATAAGAAAATGCGATGGGCCTTTCCCACCGAACTCAGCGCCAGGCTCTTTCCCGTCGAACGCGAAAAGCTTCCGGACGTTGTGCGGCCGGGTGAAATTATTGGACCGGTCACGACCGCGGCCGCCGAAGCCACCGGCATCAAAGCCGGTATCCCGGTGGTGGCTTGCGGTTCCGACAAGGGCTGTGAAACCATTGGTGCCGGTGTCATTGATCCCAGTGCGGTCAGTTTGAGCTTTGGGACCACGGCCACGGTCCAGACGACCTCGACCCGCTACTTCGAGCCGATGCGATTCATGCCGCCCTACCCCGCACCGATCCCGGGTCGATATAATCCGGAAATAGAGATCTTCCGAGGATATTGGATGATCACCTGGTTCAAAAAAGAGTTTGCTTACAAGGAGGTCCTTGAAGCAAAAGAGAAAGGAATGGCCGCTGAGGAACTGCTCAACCGCCATCTTCGCAATACAACGCCCGGAGCAATGGGGCTCATGGTTCAGCCCTATTGGGGTCCCGGCCTTGCGCTTCCTTTTGCCAAAGGCGCTATGATCGGTTTCGGTGATGTGCACACCAAGGCACATGTCTACCGGGCGGTCATCGAGGGACTCGGCTTCGCCCTATACGACGGTCTGAAACGCATGCAGCGCGCCGGCGGATTCAGCGCCCAAAAGGCGGCGGTGTCCGGCGGCGCCTCACAAAGCGAGGAAATCTGCAAGATCACTGCGGACATCTTCAATCTTCCCATGGTCAAAGGCCAAACCCATGAGACATCCGGACTGGGCGCCGCCATGGTCACCGCCGTCGGGATAGGCGGTTGTGCCTCCTTTGATGAAGCCGTCCAACGCATGGTCAAGATTCAACGGGTCTTTGAGCCCGATCCTGAAAATGTGGCGCTCTATAAGGATCTCTTCGAAAACGTGTACCAAAAAATTTTTCCGGCCTTGAAACCGTTGTATGACCGGATCAAACAGATCACCGGCTACCCGGAGTAAAGGCGCATACAAGGAGCAGGGTATGGATTCCATCAAACGGTTCAAACGGCTCACGGTGACGCTTTCAATGATGGTTATGGGCCGCGCACTTCAAACGGCATCGCGCGCAGACCCGGATGTAATGCGGGAGATCGCCGCCTGGCCGGAGGGTTTCACCGTTATGATGCATGTCGTGCCGCGTGGGCCGAAGCTGGGGTGGGTCAAGCAGGGGCAACGACTGCGCTGTTTGGGCAATCGATTGGACGGGGCCGACTTGGAGATCCACTACAAGAACGTGGAATCTGCCTTTTTGCTCTTCGCCGGACTGATTGGCCCCGATCAGGCATGTGCCGAGCATCGGCTGTCGGTGCGTGGCGATCTGGCGCTTGCCATGAGCTTTATCCGTTGCATTAAACGGGTATTGGCCTATCTGTTCCCCCGGCCTTTGAGCCGTAGATTGCTCAAAAGGGTTCCGCCCATGGGGCTGCGGCGGCAGATTGTACGCCTGCTGATTTACTGTGCCGGCATCCCATTCGGCATTTAGCCCTTCCGACCAAAGGAGTCTCGATTATGCGATCAACCGGATATTACGAATTCATGAATCCCGTCCGAATTGTCTCCGGTTACAAAGCCGTGGACAACCTGCCGTATGAACTCACCCAGCTGGGTGTTTCGCGGCCCCTGCTGATCACCGACACAGGCATCATACAGGCCGGACTGTTGAAAATCGTTCAGGCGGCTTTCGACGATGCGTCGGTCCAACTCGCGGCCGTTTTCGATCAAACACCACCCGACTCATCGATGGAGATCGTGAAACGCGTGGCTGCCATCTACCGCAACCACAATTGCGACGCGTTCATCGCATTGGGCGGCGGCTCCTGCATTGATACGGCCAAAGGCGTCAACATCGTCATTACCGAGCAGACCGAGGAGCTGGCACCTCTGGCCGGTGCTGAAATTTTAAGCAAGCCCATGCAGCCTTGCATCGTGATCCCCACCACCGCCGGCACGGGGTCGGAAGTCACCGCGGTCGCCGTGATCGCCGATCCGGATCATCACCGCAAATTACCGTTCACCTCCCGACACCTTCTGCCCGACGTGGCCGTGCTCGATCCCCGCATGACCCTGTCCCTGCCCCCGCGTCTGACGGCGGCCACCGGCATGGACGCACTGGTGCATGCCATGGAAAGCTATCTAAGCCTGCAGAAAAATCCCTTGAGCGATGCGTATGCGACATCCGCCATTCAACTGATCCGAGACCATCTGCTTGCCGTCGTACGGGATGGAAGTAATCCCCAAGCACGCTTGGCGCTTGCCGAAGCGGCTACTATGGCCGGGATTGCCTTTTCCAACGCCATGGTGGGTGTGGTGCATGCGCT
>JASFGJ010000477.1:0-3958 GCA_050123815.1 Desulfobacteraceae bacterium | reverse complement strand
CGTGGTCCTGGCCGCCGGATGGAAATCCGCCAAGATCGATCAGGAGGCCGTCGCCCACCTGGGCTACGGCAACAATGCCGACGTGATCACCAACGCCGAGTTCGAAACCATCGCCAAGGCCGGCAAGATCATCCGGCCTTCGGACGGTCAAGAAGCCAAATCGGTGGTTTTTATCCAGAGCCCGGACAAGGATGAGAACGACAGCGACTTCTCCTACGCCGGCGCGGTCACCAACATGGTCTCTTTGAAACAGGCCAAGTACGTGCGCGAGGACTACGCAGACGGCAAAGCCTACATCTTCTATCAGCACATGCGCACCCCCGGCCTGAGCGAGTACTTCTACAAAAGCATGCAGCAGGACCCGGGCGTCTTCCTGACCAAGGGCAACGTGGTCAACGTCAGCAAAAACGGCGGCGGCATGATCGTCGAAGCCACCGACACCCTGCTGGGCGAAAAGCTCAAGGTCAAAGCCGACCTGGTGGTCCTGGCCGCCGGCATGGAACCGGTCACCAAGGATGACCCGGTGGTCAACATGGCCTACCGCCAGGGACCGGCCTTCCGCGACATCGGCCTGTTCGACGGCTACTGCGATTCCAACTTCATCTGCTTTCCGTACGAGACCCAACGCACGGGTATTTACGCGGCAGGCGGCGTGCGTCGCGCCATGACCACCGAAGAGGCCATGGAAGACGCCGCCGGCGCGGCCCTGAAAGCGATCCAGTGCATCGAGTCGTCCAATCGCGGTATGGCGGTTCATCCGCGTTCCGGCGACATGACCTTTCCGGACTTTTTCTTTCAACGCTGCACCCAGTGCAAGCGCTGCACCGAAGAGTGTCCCTTCGGCGCCCTGGACGATGATGAAAAAGGCACGCCCAAACCCAACCCCACGCGCTGCCGCCGCTGCGGCACTTGCATGGGCGCCTGCCCCGAACGCATCATCGGCTTTGCCGACTACAACATCGACAGCATCGGCTCCCAGGTCAAGGCCGTCGGCGTTCCCAGCGAAGACGACTACAGCGAACCGCCCATGCGGGTTCTGTGTCTGGTCTGCGAAAACGACGCCTATCCGGCACTCGACATGGTAGCCCTCAAAGGCGCATCCTATTCGGCCGATGTCCGTTTCATCCCGGTCCGCTGTCTGGGATCGGTCAATGTGATCTGGATCAAGGACGCCCTGTCCCAGGGTATGGACGGCGTGTTCCTGCTGGGTTGTAAACACGGCGACGATTACCAGTGCCACTTTGTCAAAGGCTCCGAGCTGGCCGACATTCGTATGAAAAAGATCGGCGACGCTCTGGCCAGCCTGGCCCTGGAAGAAGAGCGCGTGGCCCAGTTCCAGGTGGCCATCGACGAATATGACAAGCTGCCCAAAATCATCAATGATTTTGTGGAAATGATCGAAGATTTGGGTCCGAACCCCTTCAAGGGATTCTAATCCAGGCACCATTAATCGATACCGGCAGCGAGCCGTCGCTGCCGGTCATGTGGAGGTAACAAATGTCCGATGCTTATCTAGTCGATCCGGATGTCGAATTTATCAAAGAAATAGGCAAGCTTGGCGGCCAGGATGTTAAAAAGTGCTTCCAGTGCGCCACCTGCTCCGTGGCCTGCCCCATCTCGCCGGACGAAAAACCCTTTCCGCGCAAAGAGATGCTGGCCACCTCCTGGGGCCTCAAAGACCGCCTCATCGGCAACGGCGATATCTGGCTGTGCCACAACTGCGGCGACTGCTCCACCAAATGCCCCCGCGGCGCCAAACCCGGTGACGTGCTCGCCGCCGTGCGCTCTTATGCCGTCGCCGAATATGCCATCCCCAAGGCCCTGGGCAAAATGGTCAACAACCCCGGCGCGCTGCCCGTATTGCTGGGCATCCCGGCGGCCCTGCTCCTGGTCCTCGGGCTTCTATTAAACGTAGTGGGATTTACGTTTCACGGTCAACCGATGCTCAACTTCTCCCCCACTGGGGCAGATATTTGGGGTCATAGCTATTTTAATAATATTCTAGTGGATATCATCATGGTCCCCACCTTTACCGCCGCCATCATCGTCTTCCTGCTCGGTTTGAAAAATTTCCTCACCGACATTCACAACAATGCCGTGCTGGAAGGCAAAACCAAGGTGGACAAGATTGATCCGGTCGGTATGGTGCAGGCCCTGATCCGCATCGCCCCCACCATCCTCAAACACCAGAAATTCAGCGAGTGCACCGACAACAAAGATCGCTCCACTTCGCACATGATGGTGCTGTTCGGATTCATCGGCCTGTTTATCGTCACCGCCTGCTTTTTCGTGGCCGAGTGGGTCCTGCAGATCGGAGGCCCCTACAGCCAATTAAACCCGATCAAATGGCTGGGCAACATTGGCGGCATCGCTCTGATTATCGGTTCCGGGCTCATGATCGCCAAGCGCATGGCCAAAACCGATCAGGTCTCGGCCTACAAAGACTGGTACCTTCTCGGTCTGGTCATGGGCCTCGGCGTCACCGGCCTGCTCACCGAACTGATCCGTCTGGCCGGGCTCTATCCGCTCATGGGCTTGATCTATTTTCTCCACCTGATCCTGGTCTGGGCCCTGTTCGCCTACACGCCCTTTTCCAAACTGGCGCATCTGGTTTACCGGACCGTGGCCATGACGTATCAGGAGTATTCCGGGCGCAATTAAATTATAAGAGAAGCTGAAAATTTTTTGAGCCGTTCCTGCTTGGCAGGAGCGGCTCAATTTTTTGAAACCCCGGGATTTGAAAATGCGTTTGGTTTCAGCGCAACGTTCGGGATTCAGCCGACTTCATACCATCGCCATGGGTCCCGCGCGCATGCCCGTCTTGGATCTTCGTAAAGCCGGCCTGTTCCGCTGGTCTTGTGCGGGGGCGCTGTCCCGGCCGGTTCGAAGTTCTTTCATCTCATATGTCAAAAGCCTTCCGTTGCCAGGCCGGACTTGGCGCACACGGCTTTATTGTAATCCAAAATGCAACCAGCGAGTTAAATGAAAAGTAAAGTAATTATGAACATCTTTTTGTTTGATACATGAATGACTAATCGCTCTGATCAGAGGGATCGGAGCCCCGCTGTGAGTGCCCCGCTTCATTGATAGTACAGTCACCAGAAAAGTCGTGCAATTTGCTTCCTCGATCCAACGGGCTCTCCACATCAGCAAGGGATTTATCCATGACATGCAGATATACTTCTGTCGTGCGAATGTCGGAATGACCCATTAGTTTCTGTACCATTCGGATATTGCATCCATTTTCAAGTGCATGGGTGGCAAAGCAATGCCGAAGCGTGTGACAGCCAACCCGTTTCAGGATACCCATACCATCCGCTGCGCGCTTAACGGCTTTTTGCAGGCCGGACTCAAGTACGTGGTGCCTTTGCTTGGCATGGCTGCGCGGATCGACACTTAATTTTTTAGCTGGAAATAAATACTGCCATCTGAATTCTCGACTGGCGTTTGGATATTTTCTCTTTAATGCCGCGGGAATATAAACGCCGCCATATCCTTGTGTGATATCCTGATCATGTATTTTACGTACGTTCGCCACCTGCTCATACAACGCGGGCTTTAGCAGACGAGGCATTACCGTATCCCGATCTTTACCGCCTTTTCCATCAATGACGCGTATCCGATGCATCTCAAAATCCAGGTTCTGAATTCTTAAACGAATGCATTCCGTAAGGCGCAAACCTGATCCGTAAATAAGTTGTGCCATCAATTTATGGATACCATGCATATGATTGAGCATATCTTGAACTTGTCGCTGTGTCAGGACAACCGGAGGTCTTTTGCGCCGCTTGGCTTTGACAGGCGCTATTTTTTCACGAATATCCATGCCCAAAACTTTGCGATATAGAAACATGATCGCATTCAATGCCTGCCTCTGGGTTGAAGCGGATACGCGATCTCGAACCGCGAGATGGCTTAAAAAGGACTCAATTTCGGCTTTCCCCATTGTTTTAGGATG
>JASFGJ010000476.1:0-3966 GCA_050123815.1 Desulfobacteraceae bacterium | reverse complement strand
GATGAGGATGGCAAAGACCATGGCTGTGATTTTGACCGTCTCCAAAGAGGCGTCCAAAAGCACCTTTTTGGTCAACTTCTTGAAACATGCCGCCAGCACCATTGCACCGAGGGCCCCCACCGAGGCAGATTCCGTCGGTGTGGCGACCCCCATGAAGATAGACCCAAGCACCATGACGATGAGCGCCAGAGGCGGCACGATGGCGATGACGGCCCGAAGAATCATGCCCTTTTGGTCCTCCTCGGGCACTCGAATGATCGGGGCCACATCTTTTTTCAAAAGGGAGATGACGACGATATAAAGGATGTATGCCCCCACCAGCACCAGGCCGGGCATGAGCGCTGCCTGAAACAGATCACCCACCGGCTGCTGAAATACATCGCCCAGGATGATCAGCACGATGGATGGCGGTATGAGTTGACCCAATGTGCCGGAGGCACATATGGTGCCTGTCGAGAGCCTTTTGGAGTAGCCGTGTTTGAGCATGACCGGCAGCGAGATGACCCCCATGGCCACAACGGAGGCACCGACGACACCGGTGGAGGCGGCCAGCAGGGCGCCTACCATCACCGTACTGATCGCCAAACCACCGCGAACCTTGCCGAATAGAATTCCCATGGATTCAAGCAGACGTTCTGCCAGTTCGGATTTTTGCAGGATGATACCCATCAGGATGAAAAGCGGAATCGCCATCAAAATAGTGTTGGTCATGATAGAGTAGATGCGAAAGGGCATCATGGAAAACATGCTTACGAACTCAACGGCAAAAGGCAAAAGGCTTATGCCGGGCGTCAGTTCGATAAAAACGGCGATACCGCCGAAGACAAGTGCCACAGCGCCGAAAGTGAAGGCCACGGGATACCCGGCCACCAGCAAGACCAGGGCCGCGAAAAACATTACAATACCGACCATTATTTTGCCTCTCTAATTATTTTGATGTTTTTCAGCACGTACCCCGTCGCGCTCAGCAACAGGAAAGCAAAAGACAATGGGATCATGCTTTTTATGATCCAGCGGTAGGGCAGTCCCCCCGGATCTTCGGAAATTTCGCCAGTCGTATAAGCGTCATTGACGTAGCCGAAAGAGCCAGCAAAAATGAGCAGGGCCAGCGGGATCAGCATGAAGACGGTTCCCATTATGTTTATCAGCGCTTTTTTCCTGTCGCTCAACCGGTCGTAGATGAAGTCCACGCGCACGTGGCCTTCGTGGCGCAACCCGTACCCGACACCAAAAAGGATGACCAAAGAGAAAAGATGCCATTCCATTTCCTGCATGCCAACTGAACCGGTATGGAACAGGTAGCGCATTATTACGTCTAAGGCTACATTGAGAACCATGAGAATCAGGATGGCGGCGAGCCCGTACCCAACCCGATCGACGGTTTTACCTATAAATGCTTCAAGTCTTTTCATTGTATGCTCATTTTGATTTCAATTGGCCGTTGGGCCGCCCCGTGCTTGCGGACATAAGGGACGGCCCCCCGCGCCTGTGATAGAGGAGATGCCTTGCTGTTACAACTCACTGGTGATCTTGATGTAATTGTATTCAGAGATAGTGCTCCAGTCCCGGGCCTTTTTCATGAATGCGGCCTGGGACTCCATGATCTTTTTAAAGTTGTCGTTCTTAGCGGCGTACTGCTCGTACAACTTGTCAGCGGCTTGTTTCATGGCCTTAAGAACGGGATTTGGGAATTCCTTGACCTTGATATTTGGGAATTCGGACCTCATCTGACTCCAGGCTTCGGCGCTACCGGCGAAATTCTCCAGAGACATTTCCATGGAAGAAGCCTGCATGGCGGTCTCGAGGATAGCTTTATGCTCGGAGGAAAGTTTATCATACTCCTTTTTGTTTACAAGGAACTGCAATTCGGTGGCGGGCTCGTGCCAGCCTGTATAATAAAAGGGAGCGATCTTGTGAAAGCCCATTTTGATATCCATGGCGGGACCAACCCACTCGAGGGCGTCAATGTTGCCACGATCCAATGAGGTGTAAAGCTCTCCAGGCGGAATGTTGGTGACAGTAACCCCCAGTTTGGCGAAAACTTCGCCAGCCAGACCGGGAATGCGCATCTTCAGGCCTTTGAGGTCGTCCAGGGAATTGATTTCTTTTTTAAACCATCCCCCCATCTGTACACCGGAATGACCACCGGGGTAGCTGAGCACGCCGAAGGTATCGAAGGTCTCCTGCATCAGTTCCATACCGCCACCGTGGTAGAACCAGGCCAACTGCTCGGTGGCGTTCATGCCGAAAGGCACGGTGCAGAAAAACACGGAGCTGATGTCCTTGCCCTTCCAATAATAGGAAGCCGTGTGCCCCATTTCGTACTGTCCCCCTTTGACCATGTCCAAAATACCCAATGCCGCCTTGTGCTTTTCGGAGCCTTCAATACGGATGACAAAGTCGCCGCCACTCATTTTTTTTACTTTATCAGCCAGATTGAATGCGGCGTTGGCAAAGGGGGTCAGCGTAGATGACCAGGTCATGGCCAGCTTCCACCGTATTTTCCCGGCTGCACCAGCCGGGGCGGCCATCAGTGCTACAAGCGCAGATATCACCAAAATTTTAACTGTCAGTTTCATTCAAAACCTCCTGTTCAGTTTGCGGGGTATTCCCATTTATGTTTGAGGCAAGGTAACATGCTGGAATGATGCGGATGCAAGATTGGCGAGCGTATGCGGTAGAATAATATTTCAAGCGGTCGCTATGGGAGGGTGAGTGGTGCCTTACCTATCCGGATAGCCAACCTTGTACGGTCCTGAAACCGCGTCGCACCCCATGAGGTCGGGTTTGCCCAGGATATTATTCAATGTGCTAATGGGAAAACGGTTTGCTTGGGATTACAATATTTTGGGACGCATATCAGATTATAACTTACTCATGTATCATTAAATCATATCGATTCTGCTCAATGATCCTTTGCCCCTTTTGCACCGCAGCGCATACCGCCGGCTGCGAAACGCCGAATTTATGCGCCAACTGTGTCTGTTTCATTCCAAGATGGGTATGGGCCCAGTAACAAACCATGCTGCGAGCCTTGACAATGACAGAGCGCTTGCTTGCGCTTTGAATCTCTTCGAGAGATAGATCCAATAAACCGGCAACGCGCTGAACGATTGTTTGAAAATCATATCCCTGGTCTTTTATACTCTGGGTGTGTTCAAGCTGCTCATTGGCTTGGTGTAGTACCCTTTCCACAAAGTCACCGTCGCCCAAAATACGTTCGTCTGATTTCTGGAACAGACCGGACTTGCGAAGCATCTTGACCGCTGACCATCCTCCGGCACTGCGTACAAGACCGCCCCCGCTCAGCTCGGGCCGCTTACCTTGTAAGACACCCTTTTTAACATATTCTCGATACTGGCTTTGTGCCTTTTTGACGGTACCCGCAAACCGTCTCATTACTGCATCGGTGTGTTGAAACTCCAATTGTCGTTTTCCCAACAACACGCTGTGGCCGCAATAGCGATAGTTGTTCAAGCGGCGCAAATCAGCGACTACCTTGGCGCGCAGTGGGTTCAAGTGAATGTATCGCACCAGCTCCAATAGGTAGGTGTCCTCTTGGCATAAGATGGACTTGTAGCGGTTTTGAAACAAATGACCGTGCCGGCGGTGCCGGCGATTAAATGATTGAGCATATCCGGTCAACAGTCGTCGCATAACATTAGAAATTGGGACGACACCGGTTCTTAATACCAGATGAAAATGGTTGGGCATGAGTGCCCAGGCATAACACGGTGTTTGGGTTTCAGTGAGAATGCGGTTCAGCCGATCGAGAAAATCGTCACGGTCCTCATCATGTCGAAATATTGATCGGCGCTCGATTCCCCGCGCCATGATGTGATGAACTGCACCCGGTGCATCTATTCTGGCTTTACGTGGCATAGTAAGGCAAGCTAACAGAATATTGGCAAAGTATCAACTTATAATCTGATATGCGTCCCCTTCGTCCCCGGCGTTTGCGTGCAA
>JASFGJ010000475.1:0-3974 GCA_050123815.1 Desulfobacteraceae bacterium | reverse complement strand
TATTTCTCACTTGGCCATAACCGGCCCAACCGGCCCAACCGATTTCATTCATCAAGCCTTCCACCTACTGCAAGATCTTCCAACGCATCCGGATCGGTCAGATCGATTTGACTGCCTTTCACCTTAATCAGGCCCTGACCGCTCATTTTATTAAAAATTCGCGACAGGGTCTCGGGAATCGTTCCGAGCAGGCTGGCGAGCTGCCCCTTGGATATGGGCAGTGTCACGGTATCGTAGTTGTCCTGTTCCTGTGCCAGAAGCATCAGGTAGGAGGCGATCCGTGCCGGCACTTCTTTTAAGGAAAGGTTCTCGACCTGAACGGTGAATTGACGCAGTCGCATACTCAGAACCGCCAGCATGTTCAGGGCCATGGAGGGATGGGCGGAGATCAACTCGACAAAGTCGGGCCGGGGAAAGTAGAGCAAACGGCTCTTTTCAATGGCCTGGGCGTTGGCGGGAAAGCGGTTTCCCGAGAAGACCGGCACCTCTCCGAAGGGATGACCCGGTCCATAGATGTGCAGGATTTGTTCTTTGCCTTCGGCAGATACCTTGTAGATCTTAACTTTACCGTGAGCAACCACAAAAAATCCCACGCCGGGATCGCCTTCCATGAAGATCGTTTCCAAGCGGTTGAATTCCCTGACCTGTGCGATGCGACGGACATGGGCCAACTGGTCCTGTTCCAGCCCCCCGAACAATGGTATTTGCGAAATGATATTCAGTAGCTCATCCATACGTTTTCTCATTTTTTGACGCCACTCGGCTCAGTTCTTAATTTTGTATCCGGACGAATTTTTTATCCATTATTAATATTAAGTCAAGGTGTTCCAGTCCTCAAGCACCGAAATAATTCGCCGGATTGACTTAGGTCAAGGTGGATCTGAAACCATTCAAGTAGGATGCAAATTAAGGTCAGACAACAAACTTTTTTAGAAGATATTAAAATTCACGATTATCAAGGAGGCATATCATGTTTTGTTACCAATGCGAGCAAACGGCTAAAGGCCAAGGGTGCACAAAAATCGGCGTTTGCGGGAAACAGCCGGATGTGGCAACGCTGCAGGACCTGCTGCTCTACACGGTCAAGGGGCTTTCCCAGGTCGCCGTCGCCGGACGCAAGGCCGGCATCAGCGACCCTGACGTGAATCGATATACGTGCGAGGCGATCTTTTCAACATTGACCAATGTGGATTTTGATCCGGATCGGTTTGTGGCGCTGATTCAGCAGGGGGTGCAGCTTCGCGACAAGCTCAAGTCAAAAGTCCAGGCCGGCGGATTTTCCGAGGGGCCGGCCGTGTTTGCACCCGCCGATACCACAGCGGGCCTGGTCAGCCAGGGCGAGTCTGTCGGTATTATGGCCGATGAGAACCTGGACGCCGACCTTCGCAGTCTGCGCGAATTGCTCACATACGGCGTTAAGGGCCTGGCCGCATATGCGGATCATGCCCGCATTCTGGGTCAGGAGGATGAGAATGTGTACGCTTTCATCCATGAAGCCATGGCCGCCACCCTGGATCAAAGCCTGGGTGTCGACGACCTGGTGGGGTTGGCCCTAAAGTGCGGGGAGGTCAACCTGCGGGCAATGGAACTTCTCGATGCCGGCAATACCGGGACCTATGGCCATCCCGTCCCCACAGCCGTGCCCCTGGGAGCCAAAAAGGGCAAAGCCATTCTCGTTTCCGGCCACGACCTGAAAGATCTGGAATTGATTTTAAAGCAATCCGAGGGCAAGGGCATCCATGTCTATACCCATGGCGAAATGCTGCCGACCCACGGCTATCCGGAATTGAAAAAATATACGCATTTTTACGGGCATTACGGCACGGCCTGGCAGAATCAGGCCAAAGAGTTCGCCAAATTTCCGGGTGCCATCGTGATGACCACCAACTGCATCCAGAAACCGGCTGACGCGTACAAGGACAACCTGTTTACCACCGGTCTTGTCGGCTGGCCCGGACTTGCGCATATTGCCGACAAAGACTTCACACCGGTCATCGAAAAAGCATTGGCCATGCCCGGATTCGAGCAGGACGAAGCGGGCAAGTCCGTGATGACGGGCTTTGGCCGCAGTGCCGTCATGGGGGTTGCCGGTCAGGTGATCGATGCCGTCAAGAGCAAGGCCATCCGACACTTCTTTCTGGTCGGCGGTTGCGACGGCGCGAAAGCCGGACGCAATTACTACACGGAATTTGTGGACCAGGTTCCCGACGATTGTGTTGTGCTGACCCTGGCTTGCGGTAAATTTCGCTTCTTTGACAAAGACCTGGGCGATATCGGTGGAATTCCGCGTTTGCTGGATATCGGTCAATGCAACGATGCCTATTCCGCCATCAAGATCGCAACGGCACTGGCCGAGGCATTCGATTGCGGCGTCAACGATCTGCCGCTGTCGATGATTCTCTCCTGGTACGAGCAGAAGGCATGTGTTATTCTGCTGACACTGCTGCACCTTGGTATCAAGGACATTCGCCTGGGTCCCAGCCTGCCGGCATTTATCAGCCCCAATGTGCTCAACGTGCTGGTAGAGAACTTTAACATTATGCCCATCGGATCGCCGGAAGAAGACTTAAAGGCGATTTTGGGCTAACGCAAACCTGCTTCCGGCGCTCTTTCCTTCCGCCAATGGGAGGAGAGGGCGTCCACGGCAGGCGGTTGCAGGAGATGAACCATGAAATGCCCCGGACAGGATACCCAGTATTGGCGTGTGGATGCGATTTTTGAGGTTGAATGCCCCCAGTGCCGGCAGCGGGTGGAGTTCTTCAAGGACGACACGACGCGCAGATGCGGCAGCTGCGGGCACCGATTCGTCAACCCCAAAATGGATTTCGGGTGCGCCGCCTACTGCCAATACGCCGAACAATGCCTGGGAGACCTGCCGCCGGAGCTGGTGGCCCAGAAGGAAGACCTGCTCAAGGATCGCGTGGCCGTTGCGGTCAAGCGGCACTTGAAGCGTGATTTCAAACGCATCGGACATATTACACGCCGATTCAGGCATGCCGAACAGATCGGGAAACAACATCAGGCAAACTTGCCGGTGGTGCTGATTGCCGCGCTGCTGTGGGATCTGGATACCGCCCGGACGCGCAGCCAGGCGCCGGTGGCGCAATCCATCCTCACGCAGCTCAAAGCGCCGCCGCCATTGGTGGAGCAGGTGTGCCGGATTATCGCCCAGCAGGATGCGGGGGCATCAGAGGATCTGAGCGCCGAATATCAATTGGTGGCCAAGGCCGATCGGCTGGCATCGCAGGAAGAAACTTCAGTACCCAGGTAACGGGTAAAAGGTGGAATTATGAAACTAAAGCGAAAAATCATCCAAATTGACGAAGAAAAGTGTGATGGCTGCGGCAATTGTGTCATCGGCTGTGCCGAAGGCGCCCTGGCCATCGTGGAGGGCAAGGCCAAAGTGATCTCCGATAATTTATGCGACGGCTTAGGCGCTTGTATCGGCGACTGCCCGCAGGATGCCCTGGAGATCATCGAACGCGAAGCCGAGGCCTTTGATGAAGCGGCTGTCGAAGCCCACCTGGCCGCTCAGGAGGAGGCCCAGCAATCCCAGGCGACTGCCCAACCGGTCACGGGCTGCGGATGTCCCTCGGCACAGATCCAGACATTCGGCGGCGGCCGTCCATCGGCCCGGATTGAAGCGCAGCCTGCTTCAGGCACAGAGGTATCCGCCCTTTCACACTGGCCGGTCAAGATCCGGCTGATACCGCCCCATGCGCCCTTTCTAAAAGGCGCCGACCTGTTGGTGGTTGCCGATTGTGTCCCGGTGGCATTTCCAAGCTTGCACCAGGACCTGCTCAAAGGCAAGGTGGTGATGATCGGTTGTCCGAAATTTGATGACGCCGATGAGTATATCGAAAAGTTCACCGCAATTTTCAAAACCGCCGGCGTTAAAAGCGTTACCACAGCGGTCATGGAAGTCCCCTGCTGTGCCGGTCTGCCCTGGATGGTGGAAAAGGGCCTGGCAGCCG
>JASFGJ010000474.1:0-3982 GCA_050123815.1 Desulfobacteraceae bacterium | reverse complement strand
AGTGATGCCCCTGAAGGCGATCATCGATGAATTTCTTCAGGAAGGCGAGGCGGAATTGGCGCGCCTCAAGCAAGTGTTAATGTAAACGACCGCCCGAAAAGGGGGTGGTTTTCATTGACTCAGAACAGCTATTTTGAGATAGTGTTATGTTAAGATTAACATAACAGCACGAGGAGTTATCAAACCAATGCAATCATTTGACGAGTTGCTCAAAGGATCATCCGAAGCACACGGCCACCTGTGTCCCGGCCAGGTCGTGGGCGTTCGTATGGCCATGCTTGGCTGCCGTCTGATCGGCCTGGATGAACCGAGCCGACTGCCCCAAATCAAAAAGATCCTCGTCTACGTTGAGATCGACCGCTGTGCGGCCGATGCCGTCGCCTATGTCACCGGCGTCAAACTGGGCAGACGCTCGTTGAAATTTGTGGACCACGGCATCATGGCTGCGACCTTTGTCAATCTGGAAACCGGCAAAGCCTTTCGCATCGTCTCCACCGAATCCTCGAGGGACCTGGCCGGCCAGTACGCACCTGAGGTCGACGATCCGAAAACGCAGCAACTGGAAGGCTACAAAATGATGCCGGACGATGCTCTTTTTACAGTGGAAGAGGTCATCGTGGATGTGCCTGTGCATGACATGCCCGGCCCGACCAAATTCAAGGCTCAATGCGAAGCTTGCGGGCAGGTGGTGCGGGACAAGAAAGAGGTTATGTTGGGAGGCAGGGTGCTGTGCAAGCCGTGTGCTTATGGCGCCTATTATCGACCGGCAAATCAGAAAGCGCCGGATAAAACGCAGCACACTCACTGATATATAGGCTTTAAGATAATTCATTTGGCAAGGATAGAGGGAGGAAGCTGTATTGTCATACCGCGACGACCGATAACGCCGTCCAAATGAATTATCTTAAAGCCTATAGAACAACCAAGGAGCAGGAACATGTGCAACACCAAAGCCTGGGATAAACTGGACGACTGCCTGATCAAAATACCCGTAGAACAGGCCGTGGGGACGCGTTTGGCGCATGACATAACCGAAATTCGCCCCGGAGAATACAAGGGGCCCTCGTTTCGCAAAGGCCATAAAATTGCACGACAGGACCTGTGCCATCTGATGCGGCTTGGCAAGCGCCACCTTTATGTCTTGAATCTTGAAGAAAACCAGGTACACGAGGACGATGCGGTCACCGAACTGGCCACGGCGCTTTCCGGCCCGGGCATTACATTCGGCGCCACACCCAAAGAGGGAAAACTGCAGCTGAGCGCGGCTTACAGCGGTCTGCTGAAGATTAACACCGAAGCGCTTGTGGATTTCAACCTCATTGCCGACGTGATGTGCGCCTCACTGCACAGCAATATCCCGGTCACCCGGGGACAGGTCGTGGCGGGAACACGCGCCATCCCCTTGATCATCGACCGCGCCGTGTTGGACCAGGCGGTCGGGCTGGCCCGGCGAGAGAGTCCTGTCTTCAGTGTCAAGGCCTACCAACGCCTGCACGCCCGGCTGATTATCACCGGCAATGAGGTCTATGACGGGCTGATTGAAGACAAATTTGAAAAAATTGTTTGCGACAAACTGGAAGCGCTCGGCGCCGGCCTGAAAGAGACGGTTATTTTGCCGGACGACCGGCAGGTGATCGCCGATCACACCCGCAGATTTCTGGCCTCGGATACGGATCTGATCATCACCACCGGCGGAATGTCAGTGGACCCGGATGACGTAACGCGTCTCGGCATTCGCGACGCCGGTGTCGATGAACTCTATTATGGCGCGGCCGCCCTGCCCGGCGCCATGGGGATGCTGGCTTACAAGGAAAAGATCCCGATTGTTGGCATACCGGCGTGCGGGCTTTACCACAAGGCAACGGTGTTCGATCTGCTGTTGCCGCGTTTACTGGCAGGTGAAAACCCCGACGAGCGTGACCTGGCGCGATTGTGCATCGGCGGGCTGTGCCTCGACTGCGAGGTGTGCCGGTATCCGGTCTGCAGTTTCGGCAAGACCGGAGCATAGAGATCGAAAGAGGGCCCAAATAGAATGGAACTGAACCGCAGATTTCATGACGTTATGCTGCCGATGGCGGACCCGCTCACGGTCGAGCAGGTCTGCATGGGCATCGGCTATACGGCGGTGGTGACCAGCGATGGCGGCGTCGGTGTCGCCTACACCTATCTTGACGCAAAGAGCGGCTGCTGCATGATCCAGGACTATCAGGATTTTGAAGGCCGTCCCGCCCGGGATTTGCTGGCGCTGATTCAACATCCGGAACCGCTGGAGCGCAGCATGGCACTGGCGCTGATCAATGCGCTGAACAGAGACCGGGCAGCGCAGCTGCCCGAAGACAAACAAAATGCGTTGCTGTTCGATGCCCTGGCCATCAGGGCCGGCACAAAGGTTTCCATGGTTGGCTATATTAAACCGACGGTTGGCGCCTTGGAGTCCATGGGCGCCCGGGTGGATGTCATCGATGAGTTCCGTCAAATGGGAGACAAAGACCGTTTTTTGCATCAGCTTGCAACGTGGGCGGATGCGGCGTTGATCACCTCGACAACGATTTTGAACAACACCTTGGAATCGATTTTGGATCGAGCGGCAGAAAAGGTCCGGATCGCCTTGCTCGGACCCAGCACTCCCATGGTTGCCGAGGCTTTCAAGCACCGGCCCATGGTCAAGGCACTGGCCGGCATTGTACCCGGCCGGATCGACCCGGTGCTGAAAACGGTCCGCCACGGGCTGGGCACCCGCCATCTGCATCGATGCAGCCGCAAAGTTACCCTTTCGTTGTAAAAGAGGTATTGGATAACAAATAGTGTTAAGTTTTAAGTGGTTAAGTGTTAAGGGAAGGACTTTGGCCGATCTATTTGTGGATCTTCTGGTTGTCCGACTATAAACTGAACCACGGAAAAAAATAAATAAAACAGACGGAATACCACAACTTAACACTGAAAACTTAACACTTAACACTGTGATTAAAAATGCCTGTACTAAACGACCGACATAACCGAACTATCGACTATTTACGCATTTCAATTACAGACCATTGCAACCTGCAGTGCCATTATTGTGTGCCATTTGACGGACGGCCGAAACTGCCCATGGCCGATATCCTTTCATACGAAGAGCTGTTTGCGGTCGCCAAGGCCGCGGTCGCGGCGGGGGTGACCAAAATACGCCTCACCGGCGGCGAACCCTTGATGCGCCTGAACATGCTAAAATTCTGTGAGATGCTGCGTACCTTGCCGCAAATCAAGGATCTGGCGGTAACCACCAACGGCATCCTGCTGGAATCCATGGCACATGATCTAAAATCGGCGGGTGTCGATCGGGTCAACGTGAGTCTGGACACGCTGGATGCGGAGCGATACGCCCAAATCACGGGCAAAGACGGCCTTGAAAGCGTCCTGAGCGGGATCCGCAAGGCCATGGATGCCCGACTTGCTCCGCTCAAGATCAACATGGTCCCCATGCGTGGAATCAATGACGATGAAATTGTCGATATGGCCCGCTGGTCGCTTTCGGCCCCCATCGACATCCGCTTTATCGAATTGATGCCCACCAGCGGCTGGGCCATGGACAAGCACGAACAAAGTTACATACCCGTTGATGAGGTTCGCCGAAAGGTGGAGCAAATCGGGCCGTTGGAAAAGGTCCCCCAGATCGAGACCCGCGGTCCGGCCACCTATGCACGCCTTCCGAATGCCCAAGGCCGCATCGGCTTTATCTCCGCTGTCAGCCACAGTTTTTGCAGCACCTGCAACCGTCTGAGGCTGACCGCGGATGGCAAGCTGCGCGCCTGCCTGTTTGCCGAACATGAAATCGACATCAAAGGGCCGTTACGCAGCGGCGTGAACCAGGAGACTCTGAAAGCCATCATTCAATCCACCGCAGCGGCAAAACCGGCGGGTCATCGCCTCGACCACCACAAGCCCACTCCCACCAAAGGACGCTTGATGCGATCGATTGGTGGTTAAGGGCGCAGGCAAGGAA
>JASFGJ010000473.1:0-3983 GCA_050123815.1 Desulfobacteraceae bacterium | reverse complement strand
CGCAGACGGCGGCGCGCTGCGATCTTTTGGAACGACAATGCCATGAATGCCAGCACATTGAGCCGTACGCACAATGGCACCAAAATTGTGTGGGTCTACGATCTGGTCCAACACCAACACGAAAGGCTTTCCACCTCCGGCGTCGACGATCTGATCTATCCGACAAAAGGGGTAGGCGCTGACCTCGGCCCATACGCCCTGGTGACGATGGTGGCCGACGTCCGCCGTTAGTTGCTGCGCCCGGCGATACGCGATGGCAATGCCTGCCTGAGCAGCCATGGAAACGATCTCTTCTCTCCGTCCGCCCATCTTGTCCGACGCAAGGCAGAGTTTGAAGAACTTCCGCCTTCCATCCCGCAAGGCCTCCGCAACGGGATGAACGCCCCAAAGGTGGAAGGTTTTCTTTGCCATAGCGGTCACTTAAGAATGCATGTAGCGTTTTAAAATCGAAATCAGTCGTTGCTTGGCATCCGCCAGGTCATCATTGACCACGACATGGTGATACTGGTCCTGCTGCTTCATTTCTGCTTCGGCATTGGTCATCCGCAGTTCGATGGTGCGGGCATCGTCCGCTGCCCGTCGCTCCAAGCGGTGCCGTAGTTCTTCCATTGAAGGCACTGCGATAAATATGGTTACCGCTTCAGGAAACTGCTTTAACAATTGGTGCATGCCCTGCACGTCAATGTCCAACAATATCTTCGCACCCTTTTCCAGATTCCGTGCGATCCATTGCGCACTGGTGCCGTAATAGTTCCCGTGCACTTCGGCCCATTCGGCCCAGCGATCATGTTGGATGCCTTGTTCGAATTCCGCCCGGGAGATAAAGTAATAATCCACCGCATGCCGTTCGCCCTTTCGTTTGGCCCGTGTGGTATAGGAGACCGAGTAGGCCAACTGGTTGAAATGGTTGCGAACAGCTTCGCAGAGCGTTGTTTTGCCTGCCCCGGAGGGTGCCGACACAATAAAAAGACGGCCGGCATCCTGGCCGGCCGAATGATTCATTTCCGCACTGGATGACAGTGGGACACGTTTTTGTGTCATGCGGTATCTTCCGATTCCTTCAGCGTTTCAAATCGCTGCGATATGGTTTCAGCCTGAATGGCGGACAACACAATATGATTGCTGTCCATGATAATAATGGAACGCGTACGGCGGCCATGGGTTGCATCGACCAAGTGCTTCTCATCGCGTGCTTCATCCTTGAGTCGTTTCATCGGAGCCGAATTGGGTGAAACGATAGCAACAACGCGCTCTGCCACGACAGTGTTTCCGAATCCAATATTGAGCAGATTTTTCTCCATGCGGGTGTGTCTCCAAGTCTGATAGTTAGTGCCCATACAGAAACGGCACCTCTCACCCGATTTCTGCGTTGAGCAACAAATTCAAATCCTCAAAATATTACCAATATTCCTCCGGTTTGAATTTGTTGCCCGCCTTGAACTCGGGCGAGATGCACCATTTCTGGACGGGCACTAGTTAGCGCATGCGACCGGAATCCGAATGGATTGTCAGATTCATCAGCCAGGTGCCGTTCACTCGATATTTTGCACTTGTTCGCGGAGCTTTTCAATCTCCGCTTTGATATCGACAATGATGTGGGACGCCGCAGCCTGTCCAACCTTTGCCCCCATGGTATTAAACTCCCTTGTAAATTCCTGCAACAAAAAATTCAGTTTATGACCGGCGGGCCCGTCCGATGCCATGATGGAGCGAAATTGTTCAATGTGGCTGCGCGCGCGGACCACCTCTTCGGAGATATCGCTGCGGTCGGCCAGAATAGCCGCCTCCTGGGCGATACGTCCCTGGTCCAGTTCAACAATTCCCTTGGTCAGCGCCTCCACTCGTGATTTGACTCTATCGCGATAAGCCTCCAACACCCCTTCGGTGGCTGTTTCGACCTCGTCCAATCCCTTTTCAAGAAATTCCAAGCGGTCGTTAAAGTCCTGCGCGATATAGCTGCCCTCTTTCTGACGCATCCGATCCAGGGCATCCATTGCCTGGTCAAGGGATGCCGACATCAGCGGCCAGTACGTCTCTGCCGCGACACTCTTATCAGCGGCTTGAATAATGCCCGGCACACCCAGCAAATTTGCCAGGGGCAGTTCACTGTTCATGTTCAAGCCATCTTTCAACTGATTGGCTGCGGCGAGATAAGCTTTGGCGCGATTCTGGTCAATCTCATACGCGCACGCGGATTCGGATTGATCCTGCAGCCGAAAACGAACCTCCACCCGCCCGCGCACCAACAGGCTGGAAACCTGTGCTTTTACTTTATCCTCCAGCACCGCATACCCGAGGGGCAGCCGCAGCGCCAGATCCAGATGACGGCTGTTGTAAGATTTTATTTCAACTGAGACGGTAATTGGGCCATCGCTTTGCTCGGCCATGGCGTAAGCGGTCATGCTTTTGAGCATTGTTCTAACTCCTGGTTCAAGATTTCAGATCGGCGCCGTATTTCTGGCGAACCTCCAGTAAAAAATCGCCCACCTGAGGGGAGGCGTAATCGGGGTATGTCCACGGCAATGGTTGGTAGGCCCCTTTTTGATAGATCAAGGTCAAATCGGCATATATTTCGCGTCCGATATAGATTCGATGGGTGTAGTTTTTACCCGTTGCCAAGACAAATCGTTCATAAAGCAGGTATCCTGGATCGATGTTAACGAGTCGCCGGCCTTGCCGGGAAAACGCGGTTTCGATGGTGTTGGTGTGGCATTTGATTTGTGCCAGTTGTTCCTGGGCGATGAGGCGCTCAAAAGAGAATACCCGCCGAAACAAGGGCGCACCCATCTCCGCGCGGTAGTAATCGGTAAAGGAAAAATCGAACCAACGGCTGACCAGGTCGATCGGACCGTATTTCTCCTGAAGCCGGCTGCAGACATCATCAGCGCGCTCTTTGGCCTTGGTAAAAAGGCCAATGACCAATTTGGCCGGTTGGGGCGGTGTGGGGGTACTCATAGGGTGTCCATTGATTAGTGTCCCAGAACCATGTGACATATTTTGTTGTTATTGTTTCGACTAAAATATCAAATGACAAAATCCAAATGTCAAATGGCGGATGGGGACCGATTGAATATAAAACCGGCAGAATACCTTCATTTGACATTTGGGCTTTGACATTGGGATTTGAATACCGGGCTTCCGCATCGGCTAACATTCAGCCATAACCATTCTACAAGGTACTTCCGGGACACAACACTTGATTAATCGTCCAGTGGCTGGGCTTGCTCGATCAGCATGATGGGAATGTTATCGCGAACCTCATAACGCAGGCGACAATTATCGCAAATGATTCCCTTTTGCGACGACTCCAGGTAAATCGGCCCCTGGCATTTGGGGCATACGAGAATCTCCATCAACTCCGGATTAACGGGCATAATCACCTCCTTGACACTGTCTGATGCACAATCGAGTCATTATCGTTTATCGGGACTCACATTGTGCGGTCCCGTTGCGATCATCGACCAATTACTTCCACATTTCACCGTAAAGTGCAACCGTCGAAACGGTTTGACTTAGATCCTGAAATCACATATAAAACCTTAATGCATCTAAGTGAACGTATTATGATTACCGGCGGTTGTGGCTTCCTTGGATCGCATCTGTGCGAACAGATGCTGGCAAAGGGACACGAAGTTATCTGTGTCGACAATTGCTTTACCGGAACCAAACGTCACATCCGCAAACTGTTGGATCACCACCGCTTCGAATTCTTGCGTCATGACGTGACGTTTCCGCTTTACGTGGAAATTGATCAGATTTTCAACATGGCTTGCCCGGCCTCTCCCATCCACTACCAATATGACCCGGTTCAGACAGTTAAAACGAGCGTCCACGGGGCCATCAATATGTTAGGGCTTGCCAAGCGGGTCAGGGCCAAAATTCTGCAAGCCTCGACCAGTGAAATCTACGGTGATCCGGAGATCCATCCCCAGCCCGAAAGCTATTGGGGCCGGGTGAATCCCATCGGCCTGCGCGCCTGCTAC
>JASFGJ010000472.1:0-3991 GCA_050123815.1 Desulfobacteraceae bacterium | reverse complement strand
CTTCACAGGGACGAAGGACTTCGCATAATAGGGAAACTGGGTCATCAATGAATCAACGCCGCTGATGGCCACGAAACGCACTTTGCGCGCACCGGCCGTCGCTTCCTTGATCGCCCCGCTGGGGTGACCCACGGTGTAAAAGAAGGCATCGATACGACCGTCTTGGAGCAAACCGGGAGCTTCGGCGGCCTTTACGCCTTCGGCGTTCAGATCCGATTCATAGTTCAGCCCGGCGGCTTGCAGCGCATCGATAGAGTTCTGACGCTGCCCGGAGCCCGGGTTTCCGATATTGACCCGTTTGTCCTTCAAGTCGCGGATGTCCATAACATTGGAATCCTCCGCCGCAACCAGTGTCACCGATTCCGGATGGATGCTGAATACGGCCCGCAAATCGGCCTGAGGGCCCTTGGACTCCCATTCAGCCATACCCTTCATGGCTTGATATTGCCGGTCGGATTGCACGACGCCGAATTCAAGATCGCCCGCCATGACGGCATTGACGTTGAACACCGACCCACCCGTCGACTCGACGGTGCAGCGGATGTTGTAAACATCTCGTTTCTTGTTGACGATCTTTGCAATGGCGCCACCGGTCGGATAGTAGACACCGGTGATACCGCCGGTGCCGATGGTCACGTATTGCGTTTTGGCCGGAGCCTGGGCGGTTTGGGGCGTGCTTTCTTGCTGCGCTTTTTCTTCCCCCCCACAAGCTAGAAACGCTATGGCGGCGACAAGAATAAAGATACCGATGACTGCCTTTTTCATAAAATCCTCCTGTTAATCAATACGTTTGCCACATCAGGCATATCTTAACATCACGACGCTCGGAAACACTGGGCGTCAACTTGAACTTCAAATCGGTCCGCTCAGGGGCGTTGAAACCAGTCGCCCACGCGGGTTCAATGAGTTGGCCAACCGCTGTCTGCAACTGTAAACATAGACTGAATTGTAAAAATGTTATGCCCTAACTTTTTCCACCATGCACCAAACGCCGTCATATGCGGCAGTCCGGCCTGTCAGGCGCGGTTCTGACGGCAGCCTGGCAAGCATCCATACTGGAACTCAGCAGCTGAAAACAACAGAGTCGAATAAAGTATGGGGATTGGAAAAGCGCTCCGCAAGTCGGCAACCCATGTACGTTAGATAGTGCGATGGTGTATGATCTATGCTATGACTCGAATTATTCAATCGCAACGATCAATTCATAACAGTGAAGATGGTCCAGATTATTGCCGATGATGGGTCAAAAGTCAACCACCGATGCCACCGGAGCTGCCCTGGAAAGAGCATCCCATTCTGAAATTGTTTCGATTGTCCTGCCAACGTACAATCGATGCCGGATTGTGTGCCGGGCCATAGACTCGGTGTTGGATCAAAGTTGTCGTGCGTATGAGCTGATCGTGGTGGACGACGGCTCGACCGATGCCACTGCGGACCGGTTGGCGAGCTATGGCGATCGTGTCACCGTTATCAAACAGACCAACCGGGGTGTCAGTGCCGCCCGCAATGCAGGCATTCGAGCGGCAACCGGCGAATTTATCGCCCTGCTCGACTCCGATGACGTGTGGCTGCCCCAAAAACTCGAGCGCCAGATCGCCTTTTTCAGGGCAAACCCCAATACCATGATCTGTCAGGCGGAGGAGATCTGGATTCGCAACGGGGTGCGGGTCAATCCCGGCAAACGACACAAAAAGCACTCGGGCATGATTTTCGAAAAAACGCTGCCCCTGTGCCTGGTCAGCCCATCTGCGGTCATGATGCGCAAATCGCTCTTCGATGAGGTCGGTTTGTTTGACGAAAGCCTTCCCGCGTGCGAAGATTATGATCTATGGCTGCGAATCTGCTGGAAGTATCCAGTCCATCTGATCGAAACGCCGCTGATCGTCAAGTACGGCGGGCATGCAGACCAACTCTCCCGGATGCCCGAACTGGATAAATATCGCATCCATGCCCTGGCAAAGATCCTGAAAGCAGGCTGCCTGTCACAACAGCAGCGTTCGGCAGCCTTGAAAACACTCAAAGAAAAGTGCCACATCTATGCCGCCGGCTGTCGCAAACGCGGCCGGATCGATGATGCTCGTTATTACACCAACCTGCCCGGAAAAATCGGTGATCAGTGATCACCGACCACCGGTTCCCCCCCCCATCCCGACTCCGTGAACTTGAGCGTGGCAATCTGGACAGCGGTCGTCAACGATGCGGTTGCGCCCAATGGCAAATCCGGTGCGCTCGATGAGAAGCTGGCCGCATTGGTGGCAGTGGGTATTGGCGCCCTCGGATCCCGGAACATTTCCCAGGTAGACGTAGTGCAATCCTGCCCGAGTCCCGATTTCACAGGCCGAAAGCAATGTGCCGAGAGGCGTGGGTGGACGATCGGTCATGCGGTAGGTGGGATGGAACCGACTGATGTGCCAGGGGGTCTCAGGTCCGAGCTGCTCAGCGATAAAACCAGCCAGTTCTTGCAGCTCGTCCGGATCGTCATTGAGGCCCGGCACCACGAGTGTGGTGACCTCAACCCAGACCCCCAGAGCCTTCATGTGGCGCAGGGTATCGAGCACCGGCTCCAGCCGCGCACCGCAATATGTTTTGTAATAATCCTCTTTAAACGCCTTGAGGTCCACATTGGCGGCATCGAGATAAGGGGCGATCATCTCCAGCGCCGGAGCGCTCATATACCCGTTGGTTACGAAGACGTTGCGCAGGCCCTTTTGATGGGCGATCCGTGCTGTGTCATAGGCAAACTCGAAATAGATGGTCGGCTCGGTATAGGTATATGCAATGCTTTGACTGCCTCGGCGCAGTGCATCGGCAACGACGCTTTCGGGCCGGATCGAGCTGCCGACCACTGCCCCGCCGCGATCTTTTGGCATCTGTGCGATATCGGCATTTTGACAGAAGCGGCATTTGAAGTTGCATCCCACGGTGGCGATGGAATAGCTGCCGCTTCCGGGCAGGAAATGGTAGAGTGGCTTTTTTTCAATCGGATCAACGTTCTGAGCAACCAACCGGCCGTAAACACGCGATATAAGGTCCTGTCCGTTGTTTGATCGGACACCGCAAATCCCGCTGCGCCCCGGTTTAATGGTACAGGCATGGTGGCATAACCGGCATTCGACTTCGCCATCATCAAGTTTTTCATAGAGGTAAGCTTCCATAGGCGATGCCTTTACTATTGACTTACTACCCGCTGAGGGCCGTGGTCGTCTTTTTGGCGCTATAGCGCATGGCCAGCGGCCGGGTGCGAAATCTCGGCACCAAGGTGACCACCATCCCGGCAAATGCGCCAAATGGACTGCGCTGCACAAATCCTGACTGTTCGATGGTTTGAACAAGATTTCCAGAGGCGTTGGGCAATTGCAGAACCGTGCGCCATTCCACCGGCACGGGACCGACCAGATTGCGTACCATGGCCTTCAATTCCCACACCGAGAAAAAGCGCGCCTGATTATAGATTGACCGCGAAAAAACACCCTGCAGTCGACGCTGAACCCCTTTGAGTGCGAATCGATTCAGAAATCCGATAAACACTCTGTCCTTGGCCACACGGCAGGCCTCCTCAATCGCCTTGGCCGGATCTTCGACAAATTCAAGTGTGGTCAGAAAACAGGCATGATTAAACGAGTTATCGTCAAACGGCAGGTCTTCGGCAGAGCCACGGTAAAGATCAGCGGATTGGCCCAGATTCTCCGATGCAATATCAAGCATGTACGGTGATGGATCGATGCCGGTCACATCCAGGCCGGATTTGATTAGGGACGCCATGCTGATGCCGGTACCGCAACCGATTTCAAGAACGGTTTCTCCTATGGCCGGCCTCAGCAAATTGAACATCAGCTGGCTTTCTAACTCAGCCGCGCATTGATTGCGGGAGGAACACAGCCATTGCGCGTAACTGCGGGCGTCTTGGAAATCGAATACATACCCCATGGTCACACCTTGAGCTGGTTCATGAAGTGCGTTGAAATGCGCAAAGGTTGCAAAAGTGAACCAA
>JASFGJ010000471.1:0-3994 GCA_050123815.1 Desulfobacteraceae bacterium | reverse complement strand
AAGGTGTACTGGCTCATGCCGGGTTCCAAAGCGGCGGCATTGTTGGTCAGACAATACTGCAGATAGGCCGTGGCGTCGGCGCCACTGATGTCGAAGCGTCCCATATGGGAGATATCGAACAGGCCGGCTCGGCAGCGGGTTGCCAGATGCTCTTTCAGAATGCCCGGCGGATACTGAACCGGCATGTTCCAACCGCCGAATTCCACCATTTGAGCGCCCAACTCCACGTGACGCTCGAACAAACATGTGCGTTTTAAATCCGTCATGACACGTCCTTAATTATCTTAGCAGGAATATCAGACCGCGCAACAGGCACCAACCCAGTGTTAAAACCGTAAGGATCATACAGGCACCGGCCGCCGTTCGATGGGCGAGGCTCTCCCGTCTTTTTTCGTTATACCCCATCACCAGCGCCGCCAGGGCACCGAATACCATACCGCCGATGTGAGCCCAGTTGTCCACACGTGGCACTATAAATCCGAATATCAGGATGCCGATGGCCCATCCGCCGATTTGTCTGTAAATGGTCTGACCGAAGAGGCCACCGCGGTCTTTTCCGTAATAGACGGCGGCTCCAATCAACCCGCACAATGCCGCCGAAGCGCCGACGGTCACCGGCGTGCCGGCAAAATAAGTGGCCAGAAAGCCGCCGACACCGCTGATAAAAAAGATTATAAAAAAGCGGTAGGGGCCAAAGAGGCGGGTAACCAGCGGGGCGATTTGGAAGAAAGCGAACATGTTGAAAAAGATATGAATCACACTGCCATGCAGAAAATTGGCCGAAATCAGTGTCCACCAGCCGAACGCTGGAACCATCGCAGCTCCCGTAGCCCCCAACACCTTAAACGCATCATCCGAAGGAGAAAAACGAAAGAGCGGGGCCCCACCGCCTGCGCTGAGAAGCAGTGAAAACAGATACATGCCGACATTGGTGAAGATAATGATGCGAACCAGCTGATCGCCGGTGCCCCACCCGCGCGTCAGGGGGCTGTTTTTCCAGCGTGCGCCTGGCGTGGCGATTCCGCAATGGGGACAGCGGGACTCGTCGGCACTGATGATCTTGCGGCAGTTGGGGCACAGAATCGATTTTCGAGCAGGTCGGTTCATGTCCATTTCCACATCACCGGATCGTCATCCAGGGCGTCGGTGACGGTGCGGCCGATGCGATCCATGGTTTCCAGCTCCGCTGCGGAGAGCGCCACTTCTCCGGCTGCTGCGTTTTCCGTCGCCTGGGTTGCATTTCGAGCGCCTGCGATGGCAAACGTATTGGGTTGAGATATGACCCAGGCAAGCGCCAGCTGGCCCAGTGTGATGCCATGCGTATCGGCGATGGGGCGCAGCTGCTCCAAGGCGGCCTGGACGCGGGCGTAGTGGTCGGGTTGAAACAGGCGGTTGCCCTTGCGGTGGTCGCCGCGCTCGAATTGATGGCCGGGGCCGAACTTGCCGGTCAGCAATCCCTGCGCCATGGGGGAATAGGCCAGCAGACTCAGACCGTTCTGACGACAGTAGGGCAGGGCATCGTTTTCAATGGCCCGCCAGAAAAGCGAATAAGGCGGCTGCAGGCTCACGATGGTTCCATACGCCGATGCCTCCTGCAATTGCGCGGCGCTGAAATTGGAGACGCCGATGGCACGGATCTTTCCCTGTTGCTGCAGTTCGTTCAACGCGCGGAACGTCTCTTCCAGCGGCGTTTGGGGATGGCCGAAGGAGCCCGGCGGCCAATGGATTTGATACAGATCGATGTAATCGGTGTCCAGATTTTTCAGCGACCGTTCGCAGGCGCGAATGACCTGTTTGTAGGCCAAATGGTTGGAGAAGACTTTGGTGGCGATCACCGCTTGTTCTCTGACACCCGTAAGTCCCTGACCCAGGATACGTTCCGAGTGTCCGTTGCCGTATACTTCAGCCGTATCGAACGTCGTAATGCCGGCGTCAAATGCCGCTCGGACGGCCTTCCGGGTTTCATCGTCGTCGATGCCGGTCCACATGGCCTTGCCGGCCTGCCAGGTGCCCATGATAATCGGCGTAATGCGAATATCCGTATTGCCCAATGGTTTTGATTGCATTTGCTCTTCCTGTTCGATGTCGGTGCGCTGAATCTTACAACCACTAACTTGGATAATCGGGCATTGCAAGGGTTTTCCATCAGATTTGCGCATGGTAAAGGGCTTTTCATGGCAGGACTCGGCAATTGACACGAATTTGCCTGCGTGTGTATATAAGTTGGGTAAGCCACCTTTGATTGATCGGAGAGATCGCATGATCAGATGCATACTATTGGCACTGGCCGTTCTAACCGGCTTGAGTGCTTGCACCGTCTGGCGCGGTACCGGGTATTCGCACCTGATCGAAACCGAAGCGCAGATGGTGGGGGACTGCGTCCTTGTGTCGACCATAACCGAGACCGCCAGCGCCGAAAATCCATTTCCCATCGATGCCAAAATAGCCATGATCCGGCGTGTCAAAGATAGAGCCGTGCAATTGGACGCCACCCACCTGGTGTGGTTGCATCAAACCTATTCGTCGGCAGCGGCACAGGCGTACCGCTGTGATCGATGACCCCAGCTTTTCGATCTTTGACGGATCTATCTAATATTGAAACCCACATTTTCCATAGCCGTGCGTTCCCTGGTAGAGCAGACCATGCGACAGGGAGATTTGCGATTTGACTTCCTCAGCAGCGTACGTCCGGTTGAAGGCATCCGGGCGCATCAGAAGATCCAGCGTTTGAGGCCGGACGGCTACCAGGCCGAACTGCCGGTGGATCTGACGGTTGAGCGCGGCGATTTTAATCTGTCAATCAGCGGCCGCATTGACGGCGTCTATAAGGAAAGCAATCCGCAGGTGGTCGAGGAGATCAAAACCACACGCAGAACGTTGACATCGCTGGAAGATGAACCCAATCCCGTTCACTGGGCCCAGTTGAAATGCTACGGGTACATGTGGGCCCTTGGGCACCATCTGGAAACCGTCGACCTGCAGTTGACCTATGTGCGTCTTCCCGGCCATCGGGCGCTGGAACTTAAGAAGCGGGTCGACTTCGCCGAATTGGAGCGTTTCTTTGGCGAGCTTATCGAACGATATTTGAAATGGGTCCAGCGCCAGGCCGATTGGATCGCAGTGCGCAATGCGACGATACAGGCCATGCCTTTTCCTTTCGAGAATTACCGGCCTGGCCAGCGGGCTATGGCGGTGGAAGTGTATCGCACCATCCGCGATCGCGGCCAACTGTTTGTCCAGGCTGCCACCGGCATCGGCAAAACCATGGCGGCCCTGTTCCCGGCGGTAAAAGCGTTGCAGGAACAACTGACGCCTAAGATCGTCTACCTTACCGCCCGCACAACCGGCCGCATCGCCGCCGAAAGCGCGTTGAACATGCTTCGGACCCGGGGGTTGCGGCTCCGCTCGGTCAGCCTGACAGCCAAAGATAAGATTTGCTTTTTTCCCGAATGCGATTGCACACCGGAAGAATGTTCTTTTGCAGCTGGTTATTTCGATCGCGTTGACGCAGCCCTGGAGGCGGCACTGACCCATGATGACCTCACTCGAGAGACCATAGAAGCCATCGCCCGCGACCATAGCGTGTGTCCTTTTGAGTTCTCCCTTGAACTGGTATCATTGGCTGATTGCGTGATTGGCGACTACAATTATGGTTTTGCCCCCGGCGTGATGCTGCAGCGATTATTCGGGGATTCCGCCCAGCGCCACGCGGTCATTGTGGATGAGGCCCACAACCTGGTGGACCGCTCGCGCGATATGTTTTCGGCACGGCTGGACAAGGAAGCGTTTCTGGTGCTGCGGCGCAGACTCAAGAACGCCCAACCCGACATCCACAAAGCCCTTGGCCGCATCAATGCCTGGCTCGCTGCCGCCCGGCGGCAGTGCCGAAACGACGGCGGTCACCGGGTGGAAGCTGAACTGCCGGAGGCTCTGCTGGAACGTCTGCGGGACTTTTTATGGACCTCTGAAAAATGGCTCACCCGTAACGAACGCA
>JASFGJ010000470.1:0-4027 GCA_050123815.1 Desulfobacteraceae bacterium | reverse complement strand
CGAAAATTTAAAGGCCGCCTGGAACGCAGATTTTTTGTGGCGGCCCGTGGCGGGTCGGCTGCCCCTATGGCAGTTAATCGAAAGGGATGTCTCCGGTCTGGCCGCGACATTGAGCTGTCACCAGGATATTGCCGGCCATAGTGCGTTTGCCGTGGCCATGATCGCCCCATACGAGCATTTGCTGCGCCAGGGGACCCATAACTATCGCCGTCTGCACTGGGAGTGCGGCGTGATCGGCCAGGTTCTATACCTGGCAGCAGAGGCCCATGGCCTGCGCGGCACCGGAATTGGTTGCTTTTTCGACGATGAGGTCCACCGACTGTTGGGCATCCAGGACAAAAGCTACCAGGTACTCTATCATTTCACCGTGGGCCACCCAATCGAAGACGACCGTCTGAGCACCCTGCCGGCTTATCAGCATATTAATCCATCCCGACGTTAAAATTCGTGCCCTGATTTGCCAAGCCGTTTGACGGTTCCTATCTTTACAGATTACGGAGAAATCTGATGCCAAACCATCTAATTAATGAAAAAAGCCCATACCTGATTCAACACGCCAACAATCCGGTGGATTGGCATCCCTGGTCGGAGGCTGCGTTTGCCGAAGCTCGACGGTCCCACAAACCGATCTTTTTATCCGTGGGTTATGCCACTATTGACGAACAATGGGAAGCGTTACGTCAGGCCCTGTACACCCGGCGGCTGCGACGGGTGCCTCCCCTCAAAGACGATAAAATTCTGACTGATTGGAACGGCCTGATGATCGCCGCTCTGGCTCTTGGCGCCCGGGTATTGGAACAGGAGCGTTATGCCCGGGCGGCCCAAGAGGCCGTCGCTTTTATCGACCGCAGAATGATCGGAAAAAACGGTCGGTTGTTTCATCGTTTTCGGGACGGTCCGGCCGCTATCAAAGCCCAGGCCGGAGACTATGTTTTTTTGATAATGGGTTTGATTGAACTCTATCGAACGACATTTGATACGCGCCTGCTGCAAAAGGCGCTCAAACTGCAGTCAACACTGGATGCCGATTTTTGGGATGACCGGCAGGGGGGCTACTTTTCCACTGCTGCCGGTGATTGTGATCTACCGGTGCGCCCGAAAGAGTTGTACGACGGTGCGATGCCCTCCATCAATTCGACAGCTTTGTCCAATTTGCTTTTACTGGGGCGGTTGACCGGCGACCCGCATTGGGATGAGCGTGCCGATCGGTTGACTCGCTCATTTGGCGATACTGTCACCCGCCAGCCATCGGGATTCACCCATTTTTTAACTGGGCTCGATTTGGCGCTGCAACAGGGGCAGGAACAAAAAACTTAAATCCATGACCAAGGAAGAAGGTGTCGGCCATGAGCATAAAGGAAATAACACCCGAGCAATTGCGCGATTTTTTTCAGCGAACGGATGAGGGCGCTTATGCGCTCATCGATGTCCGTCAGCCCGGCGAATACGAACAGGCCCACATTCCCGGTGCCCGGTTGTTGCCATTGCCGGAGTTGATCCAGACAATGGATACGCTGCCGCACGACCGGTCGATTGTTTTTTACTGCCGTAGCGGCGGACGGTCCATGGCGGCTGCGACCATGGCCGAAGAGGCGTTGGACGATCGCAGCCCGATCTACAACCTGAGCGGCGGCATGTTGGCTTGGGATGGTGCTGTCGCTGCCGATTTCCCCAGGATCGGCCTTTTCGATCGGAGCGCGACCCCTCTGGAGATGATGGAAATCGCGATGAATCTCGAAAAAGGGGCGCTGCTTTTCTACAACCATGTGGCCAAGCGGTATGAACACGAAAACTGGAGCCGCGGCTTTGAAAAATTGGCGGCGGCGGAAAAGGGTCACGCCAAAACGGTGTATGGCTATTGGAGCGGCCTCTGCGATCAGGCGGATATCCAACCCTTCGAATCGCTGTTCGAGTCCCTGGCCGGCGACATGCTGGAAGGCGGACTGAGCCTTGAAGATGCCTTATCACAGGCAGGGGCTGTCGGTGACATGGCGTGCGTGCGGTTGGCGGAGCTGGCTTTGCGCATCGAATATGCCGCCTATGATCTCTATCGCACCATGGCCGATCAAAGTCTGGCGCCGGAACCGCGGCAGGGCTTTCTCAAACTCGCCCAAGCCGAAAAGGCCCATATGCGCGCTCTGGCGAAATCCCTGGATGAGTGTCCTGAATAGTTCATTTCAGATACTCTTCCATGGCCTGCCGCAGGGAATCTTCGTTGAACGGTTTGTGCAAGATGGCGGTGATGCCGGCTTCCATGGCGGCATCATTGTCTTGGCACTCGTTCTGGGTCGTGACCATGATGATGGGCAACTGCTCTTTGCCGTGCATCTCGCGCACGGCCCTGGTCAAATCGACACCGTTGATTTCCGGCATATTGAGGTCGGTAAAGATCAGATCGGGTTTTTGTTCCTTTACCGTATCGATGGCCTCGGCCGGGAACTCAAACAGCACAGGATCACAACCCAGGTTATGCAGCACACTGCGGTAGATGTTTAAAATCATTTTGGAATCGTCAACGGCAAACACCTTTAAAGCCTTCTGAGGCTCGGTATCGGCCTGACCTTCGAGGGTTGCCGCCAGGTCGGCCATGCCGTTCGCTGACAGCAGCTGGATATAATTTTTTCGCGTGTCGCCATGGGCCTGCCGGCACAGATACTCCACCGCGTAATCCCGGAACAGTTCGTCCTGAATCAGATCCATGAAAATGGCGTTGCATTCGGCGTCCATTATCGTGCGGCTGACGGGACGCTCCATACCGTCCTCGTCACGGATCATGTTTTTGATGCCGGCCGCCAGAACCGTGTTGTAGTTGTGGTCGATGGCGCTGGCCGCCGCCGCCCTTACATTGTCCACGGGATCGTGCAACCCCTGCGCCAGAGCAAATGCGCCTTTGGACACCGGCAGCAGCCCCAGGGCTTCATAGGCTGCAAAACGAACGTTGGGGTCTTTGGGCTCGTTGTGCATCAGTTTTCGGATGGGGCCAATGGCCGATTCATCGCCGATGGCGCCCAGGACATTGAGCGTGTGGATCAACAGATCCGGATCGTCGTAACGCAGGTTGCCGGTCAGCACCGGAACCGCTTTGGGGCCGATATCGGTCAGTCGCTGCTTGCCGGCATTGCGCAGATGGGCGTTCTGGGCGGACAGAGTCGCGTTCAGACGGCTCAGTGCTTCGGGTTCCTGGGACCAGGAGAACACATCCAGAATCATGTAGTCCAAATCCGAATCCGCGCCCAGTTTTTCCGCCAACCGCTGGATGGCCGTGGGGGTGCCGAGCTGGCCCAGGGACTGGATGGCGGCGATGATCAGCTCGACGCTGCCCGAGTAGAGATACTCGGAAATGGGCGTCGTGGCCGACGCATCGCCGATCATGCCCAGGGCCGTGATGGCGCTGCGCAGTGTTTTTTCATTTTCGTCCTCATTCAGGATGCCAAGCAGTATGGGCGTGGCCGCTTCCAAACGGATCTCGCCGGCCAGTTCGGCCAGTGCCATGCGATGGTTGGGTTTGACTTCCCGGATCATCAACTGTGAGACGACATCCGGGCTGTCCAACGCGCGGGAGTAAAGCACTTCTTTGAGATCGGGATGGGCCTCGCCGAGCTCGGGTTTGTCGGCCAACAGGGCGATCAATACCGCAATGGCGAATTGTGCAGGCGCTCGGCTCAGTTCGAGCAAGGCTTTTCGACGTGTCGTCTCGTCCACCTCGTCAAAGTGGGCCAGAACCAGCCGTGCCTTGATTTTATCTTTTGTTTCAATGTCAAAACGAAGTTCTTCCAGAAAATGGCGAGCATTAATTTCGGTCATCGACAGCTTCCTTGCAAGTGTAAGGTTCTATTGCTCTATCGGCGCAAATACAGCGTTCAATTGCTCTATCGGCACTTGTGCCGCAGGACTAAAGCCCCCTCTCGCAGTAGAATTTTTTTGCTTGTTCTCTATATTGGCTTTAAGATAATTAATTTGGCAAGGTTAGAGGCAGGAAGCTGCATTTGTCATACCGCGGCGAGCGATAACGCAGTCCAAATTAATT
>JASFGJ010000469.1:0-4033 GCA_050123815.1 Desulfobacteraceae bacterium | reverse complement strand
AAAGCAAGACGCCAGTTGATGCCTGCTATTACAAGATATAGCCTTTAAGACATATTACGGCAGTTTACACCTGAATATTGACAATTGCTTGACGCCCAAAAAATGACCCGCATCGCCCATATACAGCTAACCTAATGACATTAAAAGAAAAAAAAGATTAAGCGCATTTGGTATGATAATTGCTTAACCATGCGGTATTGTTAAGAAATAAATACTTCCCAAAAGGGGAACGCATAGATGATACGTCGACCTGTTGTCAAACTCGCCACACTATTGTTTGGGATACTGCTGCTCACCGGCACCGCCATGGCCAGCGACACCATATTTCCAGAGTATAAAATCATTGAACCCAATGTATCCTTTTGGGAACGGGTATATTCGCAGTATTCCACTTCGCAGGCCATTGTGCATGATGGCATCGATCTTCGTATCATCTATGACGTCATTGATTTGGTTCCTCTAGACGCTCCCGGAGCACGCACGATCAACCGCAAGCGGATGAAACGCGCCAAGAAGCGGTATCAGGGTATTCTAAAGCGACTTGCATCCAATCCTTCACTGAACAATGATACCTGCCAGCGAGTGGCCAGCCTTTTCGGCCCCGATGCTACCGCCAAAACATTCTACAAGGCCAGGCACCGCATTCGATGCCAGATCGGCCAGAAAGACCGTTTTATCAAAGGGATCAAGCGTTCCGGCGCTTATATCGACCAAATTCGCAGAATCTTTCGATCCAATGGATTGCCGGAAGATTTGGCGTTTCTACCCCATGTGGAATCCTCATTCAATTTGAAGGCCTACAGCAAATTCGGTGCAGCCGGTATCTGGCAGTTTACCCGTTCGACCGGCAAACGCTTTATGAAAGTGGGGTATGCCTTGGATGAACGGCGAGACCCCATCCTCGCTTCGCATGCGGCAGCCAAACTGCTCAAGGAAAACTATAACGTTCTGGGCAGTTGGCCCTTGGCCATAACCGCCTACAATCATGGTCAAGCCGGTATGAAACGGGCCAAGCTGAAAATCGGCGACTATCCGGCTATCTTCAAATCCTATACCAGTCGCACTTTTAAATTTGCTTCCCGCAATTTCTACTCTGAGTTTCTAGCTGCACGTCGGGTTGCATCAAATCATCAAGCCTACTTCGGACCGGTGCCCCTTGACCAGCCGACACCCTACCAAAGCATTACTCTGGCCGGCTTTGTGCCGTTTGACGAGCTGTGTGAGCATTTTAAGATCTCTCCAGATCGTCTGAAGCGTATGAATCCGGCCCTGCGCGATCCGGTTATCAAAGGTCAGAAGTTTGTTCCAAAAAATTACATGCTGCGCCTGCCGTCAGATGGAACACCATCGCAACAGACGCTGGCATCAATCCCGGAATCGCTGTTCCAGAAGCGGCAAAAGCCGAGTCGCTTCTATACAGTTCAGCGCGGGGATACGGCAGGTAAAATTGCGCGCCGGCACGGCGTCCGGCTAAAGGACCTTATCTTGGCCAACAACCTAAGCCGCCGGGCAACCATATATCCTCGCCAGACGCTTCGGATCCCGCTCGAAGGAGAAGCCGTCGGAGTTGAAACGCCGCAGCCTGAAAAACCGCCGGTGACCCTGGTGGCATCATCCGACAAATCACCGGATGAACAGATCGCAGCCCAATCAAACAAACCTGAACCATCACCCTACCCGGCTCCGGTTCTCGCCTCGGTGATTCCTACGCCTGCGGCCCTGCCTGAACCGCTGGCCGCCAATGATCAGACTCAAGAGCGATCCGTGCCGAGCGAACAGGTAATGGCGGCTGAAGTCAATATTGAACGGACAATGGTGGATCAAGGACAACCCGTCGGCATGATTCGCGTTGAGGTGGAGGAAACCCTGGGCCATTATGCCGAATGGGCCGGTGTCAAAACCTGGCAGATCAGGCGACTTAACGGACTACTTTTTGGTCGCACACTGCATTTGCATCAAAAAGTGAAGATTCCACTCGGACGAACCGGGATTGAGACATTCGAACAGAGTCGATATGAATACCATAAACGCCTTCAAGAGGACTTCTTCAGCGTCTATCGGATCAGTTCACTTGTGCCCTACAAGATTCAACGTGGAGACAATTTCTGGACGTTGTGCCAGGACAAATTTGACATTCCCATGTGGCTGTTGAGCAATTGCAATCCGCAAGTGGATTTTGCAGAGCTTCGCGTTCAACAGCAAGTGATGATCCCGGTGGTGGAAAAAATCACCAAGTCAGAGGATACTCCGGCGCAGCCTGACGATGATTTTTCCGGACTGACGTTCTAAAAACCCTATAATTTAAGACCGCCATCCATTCGTGGATGGACACGGATTACGACCCGCGTTTAAAAAAAATCAGCTCCCATGTTTCCGCAAGCGGGTCATGGCGTAGTATATACTCACCGCCGTCATCTCCGAGCAGTTTAAAATAGCGGTGGTCCGGGGCCAGCCATTGATCCAGAACCTCGCACACGTCAATGACGCGCGTCTCGAGACGAAATCGTCTCGGGGTCTGTTCTCCCCGATAGCCGCTGTAGCATTCCACATCGATTCTTTCCACAAGCACCCCACTCTGTCAGGTCCCTGTTTGGTAAACATCCAGCTTTTCGTGTCCAAGTCCCATCTCTTTTCAATTTCGATTCCGATTTGGATTTGGACTTGGATTATCCCAACCTCAGGGTTATCTTGACACACCATGATTGAATTCGATAGTTTCCAGTCATCGAAACCATGGAACAAAACCGACCCGACAGCCCACATCGTCGATAGGCCTGCAAACGAAAGGCCTAGTCGAACACCTTGCTGCGATGTCCGTCACAAAAGAGAGATGAACGGCATTCGCTTAACCCTTACTATAGATGCTAAGATAACGACACGGCAAGAAGGAACAAAACATGAAAAAAATGAATCTCGGTTGGATTGGCATCGGCGTAATGGGAAACGCAATGTGCGGCCATCTAATCGATGCAGGCCACACGTTATTTGTGCATAACCGTACCAAGTCAAGGTCAGACAATCTGATTTTAAAGGGAGCACAATGGTGTGACAGCCCGGAATCGGTGGCGGCCGCCAGCGATATCGTTTTTTCAATTGTCGGATTCCCTGCGGATGTCGAACAAGTGCTTGCAGGCCCGCAAGGCGCACTGACCGGGGCCAAGCCAGGCAGCATCCTGGTTGATATGACCACCTCCAGTCCTGAGCTTGCCGGCAGGATCTACGGAAAAGCCAAAGAAAAGGGCGTGGCTGCATTGGATGCGCCGGTCTCCGGTGGGGATATCGGTGCCAGAAATGCGACGCTGGCGATCATGGTGGGTGGCGATCGGCAAGCCTATGAAAGAACCCTGCCGTTGCTTCAATGTATGGGAAAAAACATCGCGCTTATGGGTAAAGCCGGGGCGGGACAGCACACCAAAATGTGCAACCAGATCCTTATAGCGGGAACCATGATCGGTACCGTGGAATCGCTGCTGTATGCCCAAAGGGCCGGCATGGATCATGATGCCGTTATTGACATCATCGGACAGGGGGCGGCCGGTTCCTGGAGCATTAACAACCTCGGCCGCAGGATTGCTAAGAAAGATTACAGTCCGGGATTTTTCATCAAACATTTTATCAAGGACATGGGCATCGCATTGGCAGAGGCCGGCCGCATGAATTTGAGTCTTCCGGGGCTTGCGCTTGTGAATCAATTCTATATGGCCGCCAAGGCTTTGGGTCATGAAAATCTGGGTACTCAGGGGTTGTATCAAGTACTGGCCCATATGAACGGTATGCCTTAACGTCTATGTGCGTTGACGTGCCGGCGCAGGCGATCGATGCTATCGCAGCCGGCATAAGTCAGCTGAACGGAGGGGCAGACACACAACCGGATGTTGTATATCTTGCCGATTGCTGTACTATATATGGTATGTCGTCCCTATTTGCCCATGCACTCGCTACCACTATGACCGGCAACTCGTTTGAAGCCGTTTACAACCTCTGGCGTATGCTGGACGCAGATAACTTGAGCAGTGGAATTTACAGAAACCGC
>JASFGJ010000468.1:0-4063 GCA_050123815.1 Desulfobacteraceae bacterium | reverse complement strand
ATATGCTTGTATATACAACATTCCGGCGCGTGTCAAGTCGCAACAATTCAGTGATCGGTGATCGATTAATTGACACCGCCTGAGCAACTACATCCGTATTTGCACGAAGGCTTTAATTGAGCTTTCAGGATTTGCACTATGCCGAAAAACCTTGGAAGCAAACCGAAACCGCTATATCAAAAGGTCAAGGCCTATATCAGAGAACAGATCGATGATGACCGATGGAGGGCTGACCAGCGGATTCCATCTGAAAACGAACTGGTGAAGACGCTCGGCGCTTCCCGTATGACGGTCCACCGTGCCTTAAGGGAACTGACCCATGAGGGTCTTCTCATTCGTATCCAAGGCGTGGGCACCTTCGTCGCAAAACAGAAGCCACAATCCGCGCAAATGGAAGTGATCTCCAATGCATTTCTGTCTCCAGACAGAGCCATCGAGGTCCGGATGAAAAAAACTGTCACCATCGATGCTAAGGATATCGGCCTGCAGGAACTGGTGGCCGTTGCGCGTTACGGCGCCCGGGTCGGACTCTCCTCCAACGCGCGTGACGCACTGAAGCGCACCGGGGGATTGATTGCCAAGTGGTTGAAACAGAATCGTACCATATACGGAGTGACAACCGGATTCGGCGCGCTGAGCGATGTCACCATTTCCCGTCGTGATGCCCACCGCCTTCAGGAAAATATCCTGCTGAGCCACGCTGCGGGCGTCGGTCCGGCGTTGGACGAGGCCGCGGCCCGGGGTGTCATGCTGCTGCGTATCAAAGAGCTGGCCCTGGGGCATGCCTGCGGCCGGCTTTCCAGCGTGCAGCGCCTGATTCAGTTGCTCAATCGTGGGGTGCATCCGGTCATTCCCGAACAGGGATCGGTCGGTGCCAGCGGAGACCTTTGCCCGCTGGCGCATATGGCGCTGCTGCTCATCGGAAAGGGAGAAGGATACTGCAATGGCCGGCGTCTTGCCGGCGCACAGATCCTAAAACAGTTGAACCTCAAGCCATTGCGGCTGGCACCGGGCGAAGGCTTGGCTCTGATCAACGGGACGCAGGTGATGACGGCCATCGGAGCGCTGGCTGTCTATGATGCGCTGCGGTTATGCAAAATCATCGACATTGCCGCCGCCATGAGCCTGGAGGTCCTGATGGGCAGTCGAACCGAGTTCGATCCGCGCATCCACAGGATTCGCCCCCATCCCGGACAGGCCGTCGCGGCCGATAATATGCTGCGACTGGTCAAATCGAGCGAAATCATCACCTCCCACAAAGATTGCAAGCGCATTCAGGATGCCTACACGCTGCGTTGCTCACCACAGGTGCATGGCGCCAGCCATGATGCCATCCACTATGCCAGGCAGGTGATCGAGACGGAGATGAACAGCGCCACCAACAATCCGCTGGTGTTCAGCGATACCGACGAGGTGTTGTTGGGTGGGAACTTTCACGGCCAGCCGGTAGCCCTGGCGCTTGATTTTATGGCCATGGCCGTTTCCGAACTGGCCAATATCGCCGAGCGGCGCATCGAACGACTGGTCAATCCCAAGCTCAGCGGCCTGCCGGCATTTTTGGTGCAAGATGGCGGACTCAATTCCGGTTTCATGATTGCCCAGTACACTGCCGCGGCCCTGGTCTCGGAAAACAAGGTGCTGGCCCACCCGGCCAGTGTGGATTCAATTCCCACCTCGGCCAACAAAGAGGACCATGTCTCCATGGGCACGATTGCCGCGCGCAAATGCCGCAATATCGTCGCCAATGCCCAAAATGTGGCCGCCATCGAACTGTTGTGCGCCGCCCAGGGGCTGGATCTGTTTACCAATCTCAAACCGGGCAAAGGGACCATGGCGGCCTACCGCACCATTCGCCAACACGTACCGTTTCTTGAAAAGGACCGTTTGATTGCCGACGATATCGCCACCGTGCGCGCACTTATCCACAGTGGCGACATTCTTCGCGCTGTTGAGAAGGCCGTGGGTACGCTGCATTGACTTTAGGGTAAGCCAGATGCTTCAATCGCATGAAGCAAAATAAGCAAGGCATGGATAGACGTCGGAACCCGACTTTCGGGGATAGATTATTCCTGATATTCAGATTCTAGGTAAACGCATTGATATTCGCGCACCGTTGTTCGATTATGCATAATTTGATGAATTTTTTCTCGGCGCGCTTCAGATCCTTATCGGCGTAGAATTCCAGGTTTTCCGGGATGCGAAACGATTTCCGTCCCTGTTTAACCAATCGCCGAATACCTTCATTTGTTTTGGACTGGGTATTTTGCATAACAATCTCCAATATTCGAGCGCGGCAGCGGCTCGGTATCTATTTCCATACGCAATGCAATGTCCGGTTTGCGATATGAGTTATGCAAAAACCGTGCACATTTTACCATGCGAATAAATACAGATGGTTATGGGTATTTCTCTAATTAAAGCGGTCCGAATGTGAACCTGCTTCCACAGAAATTGGGATCTTCAGTGACGAATATAAGCACTTATTTGACGATATGCTCAAGGAATGCCGAAAGCGCTTTGACTTCATCTTTTTCAGCCAGGACTCGGCGCAAGTCGGTGATCTCTTTGTAACTCTTTTTATCCAGCAAAAGATGCTCTTTGCGGGTGCCCGAGTCGTTTATGTTGATGGCCGGCCATAATCGCTGCTCGGCGCATTTGCGGCTCAACACGAGATCCATGTTACCGGTACCTTTAAACTCCTGAAAAATGATGTCGTCCATGCGGCTTCCGGTATCAACCAGGATGGTGGCGATAATGGTCAACGATCCACCCTCCTCGATATTGCGGGCGGCTCCGAAAATCTGGCGGGGTATTTCCATGGCATTGGTTGCCAGCCCCCCGGTCATGGTGCGCCCGTGACTTTTCGTTTCGGCGTTGAAAGCCCGCGTCATGCGCGTTAGCGAATCGACGAACACCACCGCGTGCTTTCCGGATTCGGCACAGCGGATGGCGGTGTTCATGGCCAGGCGAGCCATGCGCATATGCTGCGACACGCTTTGATCGGCCGAACTGTGAAGCACATTCCCGGTGTTGATGCTGCGTTTGAAGTCGGTTACCTCTTCGGGGCGTTCATCCACCAACAGCACAAGTACTTCCGCGTCGCGATGGTTGGTGATGATGGAATTGGTCATGTGTTTGAGTATGGTTGTCTTTCCGGCTTTGGGCGGTGAAATGATCAGGCCCCGCTGTCCTTTGCCGATCGGCACAATCATATCGAGGGCCTGGCCCATGTGGTCCTTGGGTCCTTGAGACAAAAGAAATTTTTCACAGGGGTTGATGCTGGTCAGATCCTGCAGGGAGCAGATGTCGGCATACGCATCGAGCGGCATCTGATTGATGCTTTCGGGTTCGGCCAGCTTGAGGTTGCGATTCTTGCCGTCACCCTTGACGCCGGTACCTTGGATGAACAGACCTTCACGCAACCTGAACTTATTGATCAAATGCGCCGGCACATAAGTGTCTTGGGATGACGGCTGAAAGTTTCTTTCAATATTCCTTAGAAAGCCAAAACCTTTGTCCAAAATTTCCAGATGTCCTTGTACAGGATCCACAGTTGATGCCCCCCAGCAAAATTAATGGTTTTATCGGTTCCTCGGTGTAGCTGGTTCATACTTGTCGGTGTACCAGCCGACCCAGCCGGCTCAAAAAGGCGTCTGTCTGCACACATTGACGAGCGCCTTGCCGCCGTAAGCGACGGCCTTTGATCCCTCTGATGGTTTGGAACGGAACCGGGATTATTCTAATTGAATCGTTCTTGATACTACAAAATGGATTTCAATGCCACAGAATCCGTAACCTGTTCAAAAGGTGACCTGCTCATTTCAGGTCCCGTTTCGAAGAATTTCATGTGTCGGCATGTCTCCCGGCAGCCGTATCGTTGACTCCTCGCAACGGTTCGGATATAAGCATGCTGTCCAACACAGGTCCGTCCATAGAAACGGAACTGCATCAAAACCGACGCCTGGATTTTTGGAGCCTTGCAATGAATTTGGATGACATCCGACGCAAAATAGACAAAATCGATCGTGAGCTGCTGGTACTGCTCCAGGAGCGCATGGGATTG
>JASFGJ010000467.1:0-4077 GCA_050123815.1 Desulfobacteraceae bacterium | reverse complement strand
CGGTGCAGCCTGGGCCGTAAAGCTCGGCTACAAGAACGTCTTTCGCTATCCTGGCGGGATCTTTGCCTGGAAAGGGGCGGATTACCCAATTAAAAAAGCAACGTCGAAAGATAAATAAATACGAACATCTCAGTTAATTCGAACGATCAAATTCAAATGATAGGATAGGATAACAAAGACCATTGAAGAAAGGGTAACCAATGATAAATGTAGCCTCTCAGTTAAAGTCCAGCACTTTTTCCTCCACACCTCAATAGTGAAGATCATCAATAATATGGTCAGGATAACAGCGAACTTAGGGATCTCAAAAAGAAACTTTTCATACACCTTTAAGTCGGGGGGCATCCCTATGCTAACAACCCATTCAAATGCAGGGTCAGGTATCGCAAGACAAACATAAATGTATGCAGCACAGATTAGCCCACCAACTGCGGTGATCCATTTTGCCCACGATGAGGCACGATCGATACCCATGGAGCGATCAGCTGCCACTATTTCCCGACCAGGCCACCTTCGAATTACGAACAGAAGCGGCCAGACAATCGTTCCGCTGATCAAGATAAAGGCGCAGACTCCCAATCCCTTCTTAAATCCGACAAACGATCGACCGTAATTTGGTGCTGTCCGGCCATAATCATCAAGCAGCCGTTTTTGGTCAACCGTCCTCTTTGCTCCGGGGTCAGATGGTGATGTGTCGACGCCATTGCCCTTATAGGCATTCATGATCTTCTTAATGAGCACAAACGGCGCGATGTCTGATGTGAAAATATCCGTTCCCGGCACGTCAATATTGATGCGGTGAACGATTAGAGAATTAATATGGGGAAGCACGAAGAGTTTTTGTCCACCATAGCCGCTGGCGTAAAAGGACCCCTTAGGCATTCCAAAAGCATCATTTACTAAAATCCACCACATGAAACCGTACCCGACCCCTGGCGTTGTGGTCATCGAGTACGATCGCGTGCTGACCTCTTGCCAGTTTGCGGGAATGATCTGCTCGGTATTCCAGGGACTTTTTTTCAGGAAGAGCTGTCCAAATTTAGCCAGGTCTCGAGCTGAGATTAAAAAGGGGTAGACGGGGTGCCGGGAGTGCTTGTTCTCGTGGCGATAGGCCTGCCTTTCCAGGATGAAGTCCTGCATACCGATGGGATTTGCAATGCGTCGTTTGAAGGCTTCGTAAATATCCTCACCCGTTTCCTGCCTAAAGATGGTGCCGAGAACGTTGAAATCCCAGTTATTATAATACCAAAACGTACCCGGTTCGTGGCTTCCCCTCTTCGGCCGTCTCTTCCGCATAGCGTTGCTTTCGCCCGCTGCCGGGATATAGACACCTGAGCACGCCTTGAGGAGATCCAAGACCGTTGCCTGTTGCTCCGCTTTGGTCAAGGGAACACGATCGGTGATGCCGAGTTGCTCAAGGGTCTTGCTCGTATCGATCCGATTTTCAGCCACAAAGATACCGTAGAGGGCGCTGAGCAAGCTCTTTCGTACGGAATGGGAACGAATGATGCTTGTGGTGTTTCCCCATTCATAAACGATTTTACCTTCAGTGACGATCATCAGCGCGTCTGTGCCGAGTCTATTCATATCGGGAATGAGCGCCTGAAGGCCTCCGCGGGACCATCCCATTTCCTCAGGCGTGGAGGCATTGCCCCAGAAGTCGTTTAAGCGCTCCGTGTGCAACGCAGTTTCATCATAGAGCCGTATTCCGCACCAGTTATGATCCGGCATAGCTTCGTTCCAGCTGTTATAAGTGTGAGCATGATCTGTTTTGAAATGCAATCGATAGGTACCGGCCGAAAGAGGTAAGAGCCTGTCGACCTTCCGATTTTTCACTGCGCCACCGGCATGCACTGTCGAGAGGTGATGCATTACCCAGGCTAACTGTCCTGTTTGGGCGTTTTCGATACCACCAAAGTCGCGCATTCCGGCTCGCAACCCTTCGCCTATCGCGTAGAGACGCAAAATTTTGTCTTGCTCCAGTGTAAATTCGACGATCTCGTACCGATTGTTTCCGAGGTTATCAATGCTCGCTACAATCCGGAGGTTATTGTATTTATCGAAGGAGTTGCCACGGGTTGGAATACCTGGTTCCGTTTTCGTTTCAACTGATGCCGCCCCTTCATTCCTGAGTTGAGCTGTCGCTGTCCCGGTAAAGACCCAACAGAACAGCGATACAAATAGCATTTGAAACAATACTTTTTTTCGCGAATCTATCCGGTTTGACACTGTAATAAATCCTCCCTACAAAAGGATAATCTGTGGTGAAGCCCGCCACCGAATTAACCTCACAGCATAAATTGAGAATAGCTTGCGCCGGAATTTGATGTCAAATGCTGGTACCGATAGTCTGCCATCCAAGTGCTGGAATCTTAATGATCTGATAAAAAAGCCATGGCTATCGACAGTGTTTCCAACACCAGTGAAAGCGTTCCAAACCAGGATGAGGCACCATGGGTGGCACCGGCAAGAATTGCCGGTGGCCGAAGGCCAGGAGGTCTTGATTAAGGTGATGCTATCGGAACACCAACCGATTTGCCCAAGTTTTCGATATCAAACCGGCTGGCTAATTCCTCCTCTTGTTGCTGCGCAACCCAGGCAACACGTTGCCTGGACCGCCCGCGTTTGATGCTTTTCAATCATCTTTTCAGAATCGCTATCGGGATCGGGATCGAACATGTTGGTAAAATAGTTCTTTTTTATTTCGATAGCGATCCCGATGAAGACAACTCAAGTTAATGCAGGTCCGCCTCAATCTCAGTGACGGCTCGTTCGTCTTTATTTCTTCTTTTCCAGGGCAATATGAGCTTCATCCCGGCTTTCATAGATATGGGGAGCCACGCCGCGGCTGTTCAGGGCGTCGCCGATTTTCATCCGCATAAAAGCACTGGTGGTGTAGCGGGTCACACCGGTATAGTAGCGATCCACCACCCGCTTGACCATAGCGGTGTAGTCGTCCACCAGCTCGGGCGAAATCTCGAAGTTGTCATAATTGACGATGGTGTAGACCTTCTTGCCCAGTGTGGATAGTTTTTCGTTTACTGCGGCCTCGATCTGCTCGATGGTCTCGTGAGACCGGATGACCAGGCCTTCAAAATTGATAAAGAAGAAATTTTCATCCGGATCGTAGGCCAGGCGTTCGCTCAACGGTACGGACATCAGATCCGGTTTGAGGTTCATGGGCGGTTCCTGAAAAATCCGGCTGTCCATCAGGGCCGGCGGTTGCTTGATGACCGGTTCGAACGCCATCTGGGAAAGAATGTGCTTTTCCAGGTCAACCCCCGGTGCAATCTCGACCAGTTCCATGCCCGCCCCGGTCAGTACAAACACGCAGCGTTCGGTGACATACACCACCGGCTGTTGTTTCTTGACCGCATACGCTCCGCTGAACGTGACGTGCTCGACCTGCTCCACGAATTTTCGGACTTTGCCCTCCTGCTCGATGTTCAGCGCCCCGTCGGCCACGCGCACCTTCAAACCACCGGCGGTAAACGTGCCGATGAATATCACCTTTTGCGCATTCTGGCTGATATTGATGAAACCGCCGGCCCCGGCGAGCTTCGGTCCGAATTTGCTGACATTCAAATTGCCGTGCCGGTCGGCCTGAGCCAGTCCCAGGAAGGCCATGTCCAGTCCTCCGCCGTCGTAAAAATCGAACTGGGCCGGCTGGTCGATCAGCGCTTCCGTATTGGCCGCCGCACCGAAATTCAATCCCCCGGCCGGCAGACCGCCGATCACCCCGGGTTCGGCCGTCAATGTGATCAGATCCAGTATCTGCTCTTCATTGGCGATATTGGAGATCCCCTCGGGCATGCCAATGCCCAGGTTGACCACGCTGTTGGGCTTTAGCTCAAACGCGGCGCGGCGTGCAATCACCTTGCGCTCCCCCATGGCCAACGGTTCGATGGATTGCGACGGCACCTTGATTTCATGGCTGAAAGCGGAATTGTACTGGACGCCGAAGGTCTGCCAGTGATGATCCGGCTGCGCCACCACGACACAGTCCACCATCACGCCGGGGATCTTGACATCCCGGGCCTTGAGCGTGCCGCGCTCTGCGATGCGCTCCACCTGAAC
>JASFGJ010000466.1:0-4078 GCA_050123815.1 Desulfobacteraceae bacterium | reverse complement strand
GCTTACCTGTTCCTCATCGCAGACGGTCGGCTCGGATGCCGGCTGCGCTGTGGCTGTCTCGCTGACAACAGGTTGGGGCGCCGGTTCGGCCACCGGTTCCTGTGCCTGAACCGGTGGCGCCTCACCGGTCTCCAGGATGGCTTGCAGGGCGCTGACATGGCCGCTGATATCCATCTCGTTGCTGTTGAGCACATTATTCAGCAGCTCTTTGAGGGCATCGGAGGCTTTCAACAGAACATTTACGATAGCCGGCGTTGGGACCATCTCCCTGCTGCGGATTTTACCGAGTATATTTTCCATTTCATGGGTCAGGTCCTTGATGTTGGTCAGTCCCATGAATCCGGCGCCGCCTTTGATTGAATGCGCGGCACGATAAACCTTGTTTACCAAGTCTTCGTTTATGTTGGCGCCGTCCGCCTCAATGGCAAGCAAATCGTTTTCGATATCGGAGAGATGATCAATTGATTCTTCCAGATACATCTGCAAGGTTTCGTCGTCTTGGATCGACATGGCGGCACTCCTTTAAGTTTACGTGAAAACAAGTTAGAATTTGATCTTGTGATGAAATCCATCGGTGAATGTGAGACCATTGCCTAAACTGAATTCGTTCTATTATCAGCAGCTGCATTCGACGCCAAGAATATGGGGATTGCCGGATGCACCGCGTCCAAGTTTTCCTACCTTTATTTATCTGCGGTAACTGGAAAAACTTTAGGTAATTTAGCAATTATAACCGATTATCAGCTTGATCTGCCTGCACCCTTATCGATCTTTGATGTGCAGTGAAAGTGGCGGGAGAGCAAAAACTCTAGAAAATTGTTCAATAAGACAGCAGGGGCTAGAAAGAGGCTCTGGCCGATTCCATTGACGTTTCGATCGTCATGGCGCTGGTTTCATGGAAGCCTTTCAGGGCTTCATCCTGGTTTTGTGTTGCCACGATACGTACCGGAATTTTGGACCGGGCAACACTGTTCACTATCGAAATGAGCAGCTGGATGGCGTTCATGCTGATATCCGCCAGCTGGGCCAAATCCACCAGGAATTTGATTTGATCGGCGGCACCGGCTCGATTGACCTTGGTGATCTTTTCTTTGAGCGCTTCCTCAATATTGACGCCCACCGAGCGCGTGATCTTCTTTGGCAGGGAAAGAATGAGAAAATTTCCGTCGGCGGAGAAGTAATTTCCAGTCGAGTTGGATACGGCGCCCGGAACTTCGTCGGGATCCATGGACGGCTGCAAGTCAATAATGTTCTGGGCGCGATCGATCAGCTGCTCTCCTTTGAACGGCTTGACGATGTAGTCGTTGACGCCCATTTTGATGATGCTCATGACGTTGTCTTTGCCCGATTCCGCGGTGAGCATGATGACCGGAATCTCACTCAACTCTGGATCCTCCTTGAGTTTGCCGAGCATCTCGATTCCGGTCATAACCGGCATGGTGATATCCAGCACGATCAAATCCGGTTTCTCTTTTGCGGCGGCAGCCAAGCCTTCCACGCCGTTTTCCGCCTCAAACATGTTGCAATTATAGGGTTTGAATGCTTTTTTCACAATCATTCGAATGGTGCGGCTGTCGTCAACCGTCAATATTTTGAGGGCCATGCAATGCCTCCCTGGTAGTTAATGAAAAAGTCTTCATATGCAGTATCGGTAAAACGCAGTGGTACTTTAGATTTTTGCTGAGAAATCGGCTGGATTGGGCTTGGATAGAACGCCGCTGGATGAGGGCATTGTGTTAAAAAGGATAGGTAAAACAGAGAACCCCGGCCAGCCGCAGTTCATGCGGCCAACCGGGGTTCATTGAAATTGGGACGGTTACCCTTACATCACCGAAGATCCGAAGCTGGCTTTGATATATTCGCGATTCAATCTGGCAATATTGGTGATTTTAATCTCTTTGGGGCATTCGGCCTCGCATTCGGTCTCATTGGTGCAATTGCCGAATCCCTGCCGGTCCATTTCGCGGACCATATGGATGGCCCGTTTGGCTGCCTCTGGTTTGCCCTGTGGCAGCAAGGAGAGTTGCGACACTTTGGCACTGGCAAAGAGCATGGCCGATGCATTGGGACAAGCGGCAACGCAGGCACCGCAACCGATGCACTGGGCGGCATCCATGGCCAGTTCCGCCGTCTCGGCGGCCACGGGCAGGCTGTTTGCGTCCTGGGCTCCGCCGGCATTGACCGAGATGAATCCACCGGCCTGGATCACCTTGTCCAGGGGGCTGCGATCCACGGCCAGGTCTTTGATGACTTTAAAGGCCATCGCCCGGAACGGTTCGATGGCAATGACATCGCCGTTGTTAAAGTGGCGCATATGCAATTGGCATAGGGTGGTGCCTTTTTCAGGCCCGTGGGGGCGGCCGTTGACGACGGCACCACACATTCCGCAAATCCCTTCGCGGCAATCGTGATCAAATGCAATGGGTTCCTTGTTATCCAGCGTCAGCTGCTCATTTACCACGTCCAGCATTTCAAGAAACGACATGTCGGTGGATATCTTGTCGGCCCGGTAGGTTTCAAAGCGTCCTTTTTTTTCAGTACCGTATTGACGCCAGACTTTGAGCGTTAAATTGATGGTCTTGCTCACTTGTAGCTCCTTTGCGTAAGTTTGACGTTTTCGAACTCCAGCGGTTCCTTATGATATTCCGGTTCCTGTCCCTCGCCCTTGTACTCCCAGGCGGCAACATGGCAGAAGTTTTCATCGTCACGTCGGGCTTCATTCTCCTCGGTCTGAAAATCTTCATTGAAATGACCGCCGCAGGACTCCTGGCGTGCCAGAGCGTCGGTGATCATCAATTCTCCGAACTCCAGAAAATCGGCGACGCGGCCGGCCCGTTCCAGGGCCTGGTTGAAGTCGTTGCTGTTTCCCGGTACGCGCACATCCTCCCAGAATTCGGCTCGCAGTTCCCGGATCATCTCCTTGGCTTTTGCGAGACCGGCATTGTTGCGGGCCATGCCGCAATAATCCCACATGATCAGTCCCAGTTGACGGTGAAAATCGTCCACCGTCCGCCGACCGTTGATGGACAGCAGCTTGTCGACACGGTTTTGAACCGCTTTTTCCGTCTCCTGAAAGGCCGGACCGGATGCCGAGATGTCGCCTTTGGTACTTCCGGCGAGATAGCCGCCGATGGTGTAGGGCAGGATGAAATAGCCGTCGGCCAGACCCTGCATGAGGGCGCTGGCCCCCAGACGGTTGGCGCCGTGGTCCGAAAAGTTCGCTTCGCCAATCACAAACAGGCCTTGGATGTTGCTCATCAAGTTGTAATCCACCCACAGACCGCCCATGGTGTAGTGAACGGCAGGATAGATCATCATGGGGGTGGTGTACGGATCGTCGGCGGTGATTTTTTCGTACATGGCGAACAGGTTGCCGTATTTGCGTTCAATCACATCCCGGCCGTCGCGTTTGATGGCGTCGGCAAAGTCGAGATAGACCGCCAGCGCGGTGTCGCCCACGCCTTTGCCGGCGTCGCATTGCTCTTTGGCGTTGCGTGAGGCCACGTCCCGCGGGACCAGGTTCCCGAAGCTGGGATATTTGTTTTCCAGGTAGTAATCGCGCTCGTTCTCCGGAATCTGGTGCGGCGGACGCTTGTCTCCCGGATTCTTGGGCACCCAGACCCGCCCGTCGTTGCGCAGACTTTCACTCATCAGGGTGAGCTTGGATTGATAGGTGCCGTGTACCGGAATGCAGGTGGGATGGATTTGGGTGAAACAGGGATTGGCGAAATAAGCGCCCTTGCGATAGGCGCTGTAATTCGCGGTCACATTGGACCCCATGGCATTGGTGGAAAGGAAGAACACATTGCCGTACCCGCCGGTTGCCAGGACCACCGCGTCTGCGGCGTGGCTTTCCAACTGCCCGGTGATCAGGTTGCGCACCACGATACCCTTGGCATGGCCGTTGACCAGTACCAGGTCGAGCATTTCCCGGCGCGGATACATTTCAATGTTGCCGTCGGCAATCTGCCGGCTCAGCGAACTGTAGGCCCCCAGCAGCAATTGCTGGCCTGTTTGGCCGCGCGCGTAGAATGTTCGCGACACCTGGGCGCCGCCAAAGGAGCGGTTGGCCAGCAGC
>JASFGJ010000465.1:0-4080 GCA_050123815.1 Desulfobacteraceae bacterium | reverse complement strand
GGTCATCGGTAAGGGCGGACGCAAGCTCAAGGAGATCGGCAGCGCCGCCCGCAAGGAGATCGAAAAAATGGTTGGCTGCAAGGTATTTCTCAAGCTGTTTGTGCGTGTGCAGAAAAATTGGAGTAAGGACACAAAAGCATTACGCAAATTCGGATATTGACGCACACGTTAGGTTGAGCCGGTTAGCCGGTTTGCCGGTTGAGCCAGTGGGTCAATCATCAGCTCGGGGGACCGCGCTTTGCATGTCAGTGGTCGATACAAGTCACTTGTTCGCCCTAACTGTTTACAGGTTATATGGACGTGAATCCAAGAACGTTGCGTGACCTTCATGAACTTAAAGAAAAAGGCTGTTCTTGATCGTATTAAAAATCATGAAGCGGCTATTGCTAAAGGGCATGAGTATCTTGAAAACGGAATGCATATTCATTGGCATGGCTTTCGACCTTTGTTTGTCTCCAAGGTAAGGGACGGTAAGACGTTACCACCTCATAAGGATTGGGTGAAAAACGTGTTCATTCCCAGACACGAAAAGGCTCTTAGAAAGGCTGAGAAAATACTAGAAAAACTTACTTAAATTTATCTGCTATTATGCACTTTGCTATATATAGGATTGGCGAACCTGTCACGGCACCTGACCCAAGAGCCTTGCGGCCCTGGGCAGGCGAGCTTGGCGGTATCCTGACATTTTTTAATCTCTCGAGCGGGGTCTTACCGGCTCAACCGGCTAAACAGGCTCAACCGGCTTAACCGGTTAAACTTGATTAAGTTATGATTCTTTCGTTCCACCCAATCATTGTGGCGGATGAAAACATTATCTGTGCCGGCCGTGATCCCGATAAAGGCGATCTGGCCGCCATTCGGAAAGCGGACGCCGTCATTCTGCCGCAGGGATGCACGGAGCCGCTCTACCGTATGGCAACCGCCAATTGCAGGCACGTATTTCCCAATCTCGATGTGCGCTACGATTTTCCCTCCAAAAGCGGTCAGGTTCAGCTGCTCGACAAGCTGGGGGTCGCCCACCCCGAAACAGCCTATTTCGAAAGTGTGGTCGCTTTTCAACGGTCGGCCGACACAATCGTCTATCCGGTGGTGGTAAAATATGACTGGGGAGACCAGGGAGAGACCGTCTTCAAGGCCGACGATTCCGAGCAGTTGGCCGCTGTGCTTGACAGAGCGACGGCATGTGAAACGACCGGCCAATGCGGGCTCCTTGTCCAGGAATACGTTCCGGCGGACCATGGCGCACTGCGGGTCGTGCTGATCGCCACAAGAAAGGTCGCCTATTGGCGCGTTCCGCAAAGCCCCCACAAGTTCGGCACCCACGTCGTCGGCGGCGCCCGCATCGACACAACCTATGGACCGGACCTGCAGCAGGCGGCCATCGCTGTCGTCGAACAGGTGGGCAGGCAAACCGGCTTGCAATTGGCGGGATTTGATTTTATTTTTGACCAGCGCGATCTTGGGCGAGGCCTAATCCGGCCCTTGATGCTGGAAATCAACTTTTTCTTCGGTCGGACCGGGCTTGGCGGATCGGAGGCCTATTATCGAATCCTGGAAGCGGAGATCGACACGTGGCTGGCCGCCATCGGTTTGAGCCGCTGACCCGATCTAGTGTTGTGTCCCAGGACTAACTTGTAAAATGGATATGGCGGCATGATCGCCGATCCGGCACAACAGCACTGAAATCCCAATGCAAAAGCCCAAATGTCAAACGGTCCCCATCCGCCATTTGATATTTGGATTTTGTCATTTGATATTTTGGAACGAATCCACATGAACGACGACTTCAGCCCTTACGCATATGACCTGGACGAACGCCGCATCAAAGCCGAGCGGCGCAAAGCGCGGGAGCTGCGCGCCTCCCAGTGGTGGAAACGCCGCTGTGCCAAGGGGGTCTGCCACTATTGCGGCAGAAGCACGCCCCCCAGGGAACTCACGATGGACCACATCGTCCCGATAGCACGAGGCGGCAGAAGCACCAAAGGCAACATCGTGCCCGCCTGCAAGCCATGCAACAACAAGAAAAAACAGCTGCTGCCCATGGAGTGGGAGTCTTATTTGCAGGAAAAAGTGCAGCAATCGAATGCGGAAAATGATTGAGGTCAACTATGATATAGCATTAATTCTTTAACGCCTGCGGGGCGCATGCACAGGCACCGCCCCGCTTCGGGTGCGCTATTTCCAACAATAACCGCCGTATCCGCGTCCACCGCCTCGGCCGTAGCCCCGGCCCTGAAACTTATCGGGCAGGATTTTTCGCATCTCGAGTTTATGCGCCAGAGCCTTTTGATCGAATTGAGCTCTCAGGTCCGACAGCTCCTTTTGCAATTTTGCCGCCTTGCCGCTGTCAGGCTCGTCTTTGACTATCTCGTTGCGCAACTGGACGGCTTTTTCATCGATCTTGCCACGCAGTTCTTTGGTATCATTATGGAATTTATCACGGGCCGCTTCGACTTGGGCCGCCTCCTCTTCGCTGAGCCCGCTCCAGCCGCGTTGCTGGCCCCTACCCGGCCCGTACCCCATCATGTGGCCGTCGTATCCGGGCCCCATCATGGAACCGCCGTATCCCCCCCTGCGGTGGCCTGGTCCATAGCCGTCATGAGCATAAGCGAAGGTAGCCCCTGCAAGCAAGATGACAGAAATAACAAGAATGGCTTTTGTTGTACGCGTGGTTTTCATGATTATCTCCTTCCTGTGTGGTTTTTGCTTTGCACGCTTTGTGATTTTGAAAAGACTATTGAGCAAGGGGTGTGCCAGGCAAACAACAAGCATGGTTGACCCCACGATAAAAGTGTTTTTCTTCTTCAGTTACAAATAGTTGTACGCCACATGGATGGGAGGGTGCCATACGCGTCAATTCGGAATGGGTGGATAATTTTTATCCGCTCCGCGACTTGTGTCGCAGCTTCCGGGTAATTATTATACATGCGCAGGAAACATCCATTATGGATGTGCCAAACCTGGACCGGCCTATCAGCGATAGGGCGCTCGGCCCTGTTTGACACTTTTCCGGAGACCGTGTAAGCAGAGCCATTGCAACGCTTATGGCCGGTTTAATTCGGATCTGTTTATGAATTGTATGTTGATAACGCCGCTATTGAGGTCGGAATGAAAATATCCATCCGTTGGGCTCTGATCATTGGCTGCCTGGTATTGATTTGGGGCACTCAAATCATTATCGCATCATCCACCTATCTCTCGTCGCAAAAGGTGCTGATTCAGCACGCCCATGATATCATGCAGAACATCGCCGATCTGACGATGGAGCAATCCCAGAACCATCTGGCGCTTGCCCAGGGCGCAGCGCATTTGACCCGACGTCTGATGTCGTCCGAAGTTGTCGGCAGCGATCATGCAAAGAACGAGGCCCTGGAAAAGTATTTTCTGGATCAGCTCGCCATCTACCCCCACTTTGCCGGCATCTACGTGGGGATGCCCAATGGCGATTTTTTTTATGTCAGCCGCTCGGAGGAAAAATCCCCCGGGGGATTCCGAACGAAATACATTCGCCGGCGCGACGGCCAAAAACAGACCACTTTGACCTGGCGAGACGGCAGCCGCAAACTGGTCTCGATTAGCGTGGACCCATCGGACCCGTACGATCCACGTAAACGGCCCTGGTACGTCAAAGCCCGGCAACAACAAACCCTGGTTTGGACCGATCCCTATATCTTTTTCACATCCCAAAAACCGGGAATCACAGTGGCAGGCCCCATCTTCAACAATACCGGCAACTTAGAAGCAGTCGTCGGCGTCGACATCGAAATTGATCAATTGTCGACCTTTATCAGCAAGCTGCGCATCGGTAAACACGGCCGGGCGTTCATGCTCAACAACAACGGCGACGTCGTTGCATTTCCCGATCTGACCAAGATCCGGATCAGTGACAATAAGGATGCAGGAAAGATCAGACTGGTCACCATCACTGAGCTGAACGATCCATTGAGCCAGGCGGCCTTCCGATCGATACCGTGGCAACGCACCGATGGTGGCCGGCTCGACCTCGAAGGGCCGCACTTCGCCCGTTTCGAACACGCCGGTCAGGCCTACCACGCCATGTTTGCACCCTTTAAAAACGTT
>JASFGJ010000464.1:0-4087 GCA_050123815.1 Desulfobacteraceae bacterium | reverse complement strand
GTCAGCATGCCGTGAGGGCCGCAGGCATAGACCATGTCCGGTTTTTTGTCCTGAATGGCGATTTCAAGGGGATCGGTAATGAGGCACTGATCCCCGGCGCTGCCGTCATCGGTAGTAATCGTGACCTGAAGGTTCAGTGATTCAAATTCGCTGCGGCATAGCAGATCCGCCTGACTCTGGCCGCCCAAAAATATCCGGAAACCGGTGGGGTCCATACCCTGAGCGACGAGGGTCTGGGCAAGGAACCGGATGGGGGCCACCCCGATGCCGCCTGCGGCCAGATAGCTGCAGCGATGGTCGGGATTGACCTCGAACCCCCGCCCAAGGGGGCCCAGGATATCCACCCGCGCCCCTTTGGCGAGCCGTGCCAATTGCGCAGTCCCTTCGCCGACAACCTTGATCAGCAGTTCGATCCCCTCCACGGCACCGGGTTGGCCGACCAGCCCGGCAATCGAAAAGGGGCGCCGCAACATCGGCGCAAAATCTTTACGCACCTGGACCATAACGAATTGGCCCGGCACAGCAGTGTTGTATTCAGCATCACACCCCAGCGCCAGATGATAACAGTCGGGGCTGATCTGGCGATTCCACAATACGGTCGCTGTATGTTGGATCATTGGCTTTCCTTTCACTTGATACCGATGACCGCAGCGAAGCGTCCGGTATTTTTTTGCCCGCGGTAGGAGAAGAATAAGTGCTGATTGCATCGGGTGCAAATGCCGGCGACACTGATGGTCTCCATCGGTACGCCGGCCTCGACCAACTGGTCAATACTGAGACGCCAAAAGTCAAACAGATCACCGGCTCGGCGATATTTCCAATAGCGCGAAGGAATCTCTTTGCGATAGTTGACGAATTCGGCGCAACAGGGTCCCAATGATGGGCCGATTGCGGCGATCATGTTCTGCGGCCGGCAGCCCAGTCGGGTTACCATCGTATCGATGGTTCGGCCGATAATATTGCCGATGCTGCCCCTCCAGCCCGAGTGGACATTGGCCACCGCCTTTTTTATTGGATCTGCAATCAGCACCGGTTGACAATCGGCGACCTGGATGATCAGAGCATTGTCACGCCCCGCCGTCGCCAGAGCATCTCCGTTGACACGGATCACCCCCTGCCCGGTTGAGACAGTGGGCGTTGACACCACTCCGACTTCGCTGCCATGCACCTGCCGGGCAAACACCCCCAGCGGCCGGCCGAAGCAGCTCAGCATACGCTTCCGGTTCTGTTTCACCACAGACTCCGGGTCGCCGCAGTTGAGCCCAATGTTAAACGACGCACGACTGCGGCCGGTATTTGAAGCGGTCCGCAAAAAGACGCCATGAAAAAAATCGGTCAACCCGGCCAGAGCGGGAAACTGCAAGTAGTCCAATCCATTGTTTTGAATCCAACGCATACGGTACTCTATATCGCTTAATTGCTAATTTTAATAATTGCCTTAAGTCTAAACTATAGGCTGCCCCGCTCTGGCCAGGGTCAGCACCCGAACCGAAGCAGCACCGGCCCGTTTCAGCACCCGGGCACAGGCATTAGCCGTTGCACCGGTCGTCAATACATCATCGACAACCAGGACATGCTTTGCCTTGATGATCGATGGATCGCGGATACTGAAAGCATCGCGCATATTGGCCCTGCGCGCATCCACATCCAGACCGATCTGGGGCTTGGTGGCCCTGTGACGGACCATCAGATCCGGCATAATGCGAAAACGCTTTGCGGTACCCGGGCCTGCGTTGACAGGTTCGGGCCAATGCCGAAGCAGCAGCGCTGACTGGTTATAACCGCGCCGGCGCAGGCGTTTGCGATGCAACGGCACCGGAATGACCAGGTCAAATTGATCCGGTTGCCAGTGAGATAACAAGCCCCCCCAAAGCATACTCCCAAAAGGCCGGGCCAGTTGCGACCGTCCCTCGTATTTATATAGGTGAACCATACGCCGTATTGCGGATGTATAGGTTACGGCTGAACGGGCGGCCTCGAAGCCGTATGCGGTTGACTCACAACGGCTGCATACATGATTCACACCGTGGTCTGTTTCAAACGGACGGCCGCAAATAACGCAAAGGGGTGCAGTGATGGGATCCAGCAAACGGTTGCACGCCATGCACAGAAACCCATCCAACTGGCGGAGCAGTTTCGGCGTGTCACGCTCATCGTCGGCCGCAGGCGCATAGAGCCGGTCGCAGTGGCAACACCGGTAAGGAAAGAGCCCCTGCCCCACTATGCGCCTTAACCTTATGAGAATCTGTTTAAGCTGCATGGGCATGCGGTTAACTGAGATAGTGTCCATCCAGAAATGGTAGGTTGTGGTTCAGACCAAGGCCGCAGTGTTTTGGCAACCACAGGCGTAGCCCCGCTACGTCGAGGATTGCCAAAACGCGAGAACGCCGGTCTGGGCCGCAAGATGCCATTTATGGATGGGCACGAGTTAGAGTCGTTCGACAATGGCCTTGGCAAAGGCCGAACACTTGACCTCCTGTGCATTTTCAATCTGACGGGCCAAATCATAGGTGACCACGCCATCTTTGACTGCGGCCTGCAGTGCGTTGCGAATGTTGTCGGCAGCCGTCGTCCACCCCATGTGATCCAGCATCATGGCGCCGGAGAGAATCAAAGAGCTTGGATTGACTTTATCCAACCCGGCATACTTGGGCGCCGTCCCGTGAGTGGCCTCGAAAACGGCACATTCATCGCTGATATTGGCTCCGGGCGCCATGCCCAATCCGCCAACCTGAGCCGCCAGTGCATCGGAAATATAGTCCCCGTTCAGATTGGGAGTTGCAATGACCGAAAACTCATCCGGTCGCAACAGGACTTGCTGGAACAGCATGTCGGCGATTCGGTCCTTGATCACGACCTTGTCTTGCGGACGCTTGCCGTCGTATTTTTCATACAACTGCGTTTCGGTAATGGTCTGGTCGCCGAACCGCTCCTTGGCGACTTCGTAGCCCCACTGACTGAAAGCGCCCTCTGTGAACTTCATGATATTGCCTTTGTGCATCAATGTGACGCTGGGCTTGCCGAGCTCGATGGCATAGGCAATGGCTCTTGCCACCAGACGTTTACTGTTGTGCTCGCTGATGGGTTTAATACCGATGCCTGTGTTGCCGGAGAGCGATGTGCCCATCCGGGTATTGAGAAACTCCATCACCTGACGGGCTTCATCCGACCCCGCGGCCCATTCCACGCCCAGATAGATATCCTCGGTGTTTTCGCGGAAAACCACCATATCGATGGCGGTCGGATTTTTCATCGGGCTCGGCACCGGTTCGATGTACCGCACCGGACGAACACAGGCATATAGGTCCAGCTTCTGCCGAATGGCCACGTTTAGTGAGCGGATGCCCGTGCCGACCGGCGTTGTCATCGGGCCTTTAATCGCCACGACATGCTCACGGATGGTGTCGAGGGCTTCTTGCGAAAGCCATTCGCCGGTTTGCTCATATCCTTTTTCGCCGACCAGCAGTTCCAGCCATTCAATGCGTTGTCGTCCGCTGGAAGCAACCTCGACGGCTTTGTCGAGCACCAGCTGCGTGGCCGGCCAGATATCGCGTCCAATCCCGTCGCCTTCGATAAAGGGAATTATCGGTACGTCGGGCACCTGAAGGGCGCCCTCTTCTGAAATCGTGATTTTTTGGGGTTGTGCGCTTGCCATTGGTCTTTTTCCTCCTTTAGGATCGTTGGTCAGTGGTTTCTCTTTGTCGGAATGCTTCGTACATAATTACGGCGGCCGCCACCGAGGCGTTCAATGACCCAATGGGCCCCACCTGGGGAACTGAAACAATAAAATCGCAATGCTTTTTTACCAGAGGGCGCAGGCCCTTCTCCTCACTGCCGATCACCAGGGCCAGCGGCCCGGTCAAGTCGGCGCCGAACAAATCGGCTTGTCCCTGACGATCCGCACCGGCAACCCACAGGCCGTTTGCTTTGAGTTGTTTGATCGAATTGGATAAATTGGCCACACAGGCGATGCGCGCGTGTTCCAGCGCACCGGCGGATGCCTTGCTGGCTGCCGCAGACGGCGGCGCGCTGCGATCTTTTGGAACGACAATGCCATGAATGCCAGCACATTGAGCCGTGCGCACAA
>JASFGJ010000463.1:0-4087 GCA_050123815.1 Desulfobacteraceae bacterium | reverse complement strand
AACCCCATTCAAGTGCGCTACCAGACTGCGCTACGCCCCGACACAAGCAAAGACTGATAGCACTACGGATGGCCTATGTCAAGGAGGGAAAGCTATCCATAGCCCAGGTTGATCCGTTTCGTTGGTTGCAGAACGCTTTCAGTAGAAGAGGGAAATATGCCGATATGTCAAAGTATGATTAAATCGCGATGTCTCAAGCAAGGGGATACATTTGGAATTGCCGCTCCGGCAGGTTCATTCGACAGAAAGCTCTTTGACAGCGGTGTCCGAATTCTGCACGACATGGGGTTTAACACCAAAATTGACGAGCGCATTTTCGGCCATAGCGGCTATTTGGCCGGAACCGATGATCAACGGACGAATCAGCTTGTGCAAATGATCGATGACGATCAGGTAAATGCGATTATTTGTGCCCGAGGAGGTTTTGGCTGTTTGCGAATGCTGCCCCATTTGGATTTCGAAATCGTGCAGCGCAATGCCAAACCACTGGTGGGATTTAGCGATATCACGGCACTGCACCAGGCACTGTTTATGCGGGCGGGCTTGGTAACCTTCCACGGGCCGACCGTCACGACTCTGGCTCGCAGCGATTCGGCATCATGGCAGTCCATGCTCCATGCCCTGACACAACCCGATCCGGTCCGGCTCGATTTGTCTCAGGCCAACATCGTCCAGGACGGCGTCGCGCACGGAGCGTTTCTGGGCGGCAATTTGACTACCCTGAGCCACCTGATTGGAACCCCGTTCATGGCGGATTTGACGGACTGCGTGCTATTGCTCGAAGAGACCGGCGAGAAACCTTACCGCATCGATCGCATGCTGACCCATCTGCGCCTGGCCGGTTGCCTGGATGCGCTGGCTGGGCTCGTGTTGGGAACTTTTGATGATTGCGGCGCCATGGCGGAAATCGAAGCCTTGGTGCTGCACCATTTCGGCAGCGACCAGATTCCCATAGTATCCGAAGTGAGTATCGGTCATGGCAGTTGCAACTTGACGGTGCCGCTGGGGCTGCCGGCCGAACTGGATACCCATAACGGCGCCTTGACCTTTTCCGAGTCGGCTTTCACCGGCTAATGCCTATAAATGGTTTTAAAACTTTGCCTCAGGCCCGATCTCGGCGTTGGGGCGAGGCGTTTAATCCTCCTTTCATTACTAAGATTGTTCAATGCCAAAGACAGAAGCAATAGAAGATCCACGCATGAGCGACGTGGACGCAATGACGCGCAACGCTATAGCAAACGGGGTCTTTCCCGGCGCCGTTCTTCTGGTTGGCCACAACGGCCGGGTACGGCATCACCGGGCCTTTGGCTGTGCCGATTTGTTCAGTGGTGAGCGGGTAACATGTGACACCTTTTTCGATCTGGCGTCGCTGACCAAACCCTTGGCAACGGCGCTGGCGGTGATGCACCTGGTCCAGCTGGGCGCAGTCAAACTTGATCGGCCTGTCGCTGAAATCGTGCCGGGGATCATGGGCGACAACCATCAAGCCATAACCGTCCGCCACTTGCTCAGCCATTGTTCCGGTCTGCCGCCCATGCGCCCGTACTATTTCCGGCTTTGCCACCTGCCGTATGCGGACCGTCTCAACGCATTGAAGCGCTGGGTGCGACGCGAACCGCTTCTTTATCAACCAGGGGTACAGGAAGAGTACAGCGATTTGGGATTCATGATGCTTCAGTGGCTCGTTGAAGCGCTGAGCGGCTTGCCGCTGGATCGCTTTGTAACGCAAAACATATACCGGCATTTGGTCGGCGATGTGCCTTTTTTCGTGGACAGGCGCAGTCCTGCGAAGAAGAGCGGCAGATTTGCTGCGACGGAATTGTGCCCCTGGCGCGGACGACTGCTCAAAGGGCGGGTCCACGATGACAATGCATATGCCATGGGCGGTATCGGTGGGCATGCAGGCCTTTTTTCCACTGCAGCGGCGGTGTTTCATGTGGTTCAGGCCTTGTTGGATGTCGACGCCGGCAGTCATCGTCACAGTCCTTTTGAAAAAGATTGTATTCAAACCTTCTTAAAGCGTCAGTCTTTGGGCCGATTCGCTTTGGGATTTGACACACCATCGTCCGAAGGGTCCAGCGCAGGTCGCTTTTTCTCCCGTTATAGTGTTGGGCATTTGGGCTATTCAGGCACTTCGTTTTGGATGGATCGCCAAAAGGCGGTGATTGTCGTGCTCCTGACCAATCGTGTCCATCCCACTCGATTCAACCCGGGGATCAAGGCGTTTCGACCTCAGCTGCACGATGCTGTTATGGCGGCACTCGGAATGTAACGTCTATAAAGCTGAACAGGGTCGGTTTGAATCGCTATTCATCGTGTGGTTTGGTGCGATCAAACAGCCAAAATCCCGGGAAGCAAGAAAGGGCTCGGTGGTGGATTTTTGGCGCAATTTCCATAATTTATTCTTGAAAATACACCATCTTTCTGGTAGCCAAAAAGAGAATGGATCGGTTACTGTGCCTGAACTGCCATAATAACAATTCGGCCTATCGACCCATCTGTGTTCCCTTACTACCATTAATTAATAGAGAGTGTGCCAATGAACTTTTTTATGGATTCCATATTGGGCTTTTTTTCCAGCGATTTAGCCATTGATTTGGGAACCGCAAATACGCTTGTATATGTGAAAGGCAAAGGCATTGTTTTGAGCGAGCCTTCGGTTGTGGCTGTGCGAACCGACAACCGGGCCAGGAATCGAGTTTTGGCGGTGGGCGCCGATGCTAAAAATATGCTGGGCCGCACACCAGGAAATATTGTAGCGATCCGCCCGATGCGAGATGGCGTCATCGCAGACTTTGAAGTGACCGAAGCCATGCTGCGGCACTTCATCCAAACCGTTCACAACCGTCGCTCATTGGTACGTCCGAGAGTGATCATTGCCGTGCCATCGGGAATTACTCAGGTTGAAAAGCGCGCCGTCAAAGAATCTGCGGAATCCGCGGGCGCACGAGAAGTCTTTCTGATCGAAGAGCCCATGGCTGCCGCTATTGGGGCCAATCTGCCCATTACCGAACCGACGTGTAATATGGTTGTCGATATCGGCGGCGGCACGACCGAAGTCGCCGTGATCTCTCTGGCGGGAGTTGTTTACAGCCGCAGCCTGCGGGTGGCCGGCGACAAAATGGATGAAGCCATCATCCAATACATCAAGCGAAAATACAACCTGCTGATCGGCGAGCGGACCGCTGAGATTATCAAAACAACCATCGGCAATGCCTATCCAGACCCTGACAAGGTCGAAACAATTGAAGTCAAGGGCCGCGATCTTGTTTCAGGTATTCCCAAAATTTTAGCCATTGACAGCGAAGAGGTGCGAGTGGCCATCTCCGAACAGATCGATTCCATTGTCGAGACGGTAAAGATCGCTTTGGAACAGACACCTCCCGAGCTGGCAGCCGATATCGTCGATCGGGGAATCGTATTGACCGGCGGCGGGGCATTGCTGAACAATTTTGATAAACTGCTGCGTGAAGAGAGCGGCCTGCCAATAACTGTCACCGACGATCCGCTGTCAACTGTTGCGCTGGGATCCGGCAAAGCGTTGGATAGCATAGAAATTTTAAAACAAGTGGTGATATACTGATTTTATGTTTTCTAGAAAAATGGTGATGATCGTCGGCTTGATTGTACTCGTCGCAGTGAACATCCTCATCCTTTCGCTGAGCAGCCGACGTCCTTATCCCGCCTACGGCCCGGGTCGGATCGCCATATCTTTTGTCGCACCCTTTCAAGAAATGATCGTCGGCGTCAGTCGATTTTTACAGGACATCTGGGATCACTATTTCTTTCTGGTCTCTGTCGTCGACGAAAACAATCGCTTAAAAAGTGAACTTTGGAAAGCGAGATCCCAGCAGCATCAGTACCGGGAAACGATGCTGACCAATGAGCGCTTGAGGCAATTGTTGGACTTGCAGGAAAGCATGCAACAGCCTTTGATTGCGGCACAGGTGATTGGTAAGGATCCGTCACCTTGGTTTCGGACCATCATGATTGATAAGGGCACTGATGTCGGCGTGTCAAAGGGTCGGCCGGTGATTAACCCGGAAGGCATCGTTGGCCTTGTGGTGGAAGCGACCGCTCATAATGC
>JASFGJ010000462.1:0-4093 GCA_050123815.1 Desulfobacteraceae bacterium | reverse complement strand
CAACGTGCTTTCAAAAGCGGGCGGCCGCTTTGATCGGTGGCCTCTTCGATACTGATGATGGTCCGGGCCCCGAGCGATTTCAGATAATCGGTCTCGTCCACCAGGCCGTTCACGGCGGCCACCCGGTAGCCCATTTTGGCCAGGATGCTGACCGCAATGCCGCCCACGCCGCCGGTGGCTCCCGAGACCAAAACCTCCCCAACATCGGGGGTGATCCCGTGAGACTCGAGCTGGTTGATGGACAGGGCGGCGGTAAAGCCCGCCGTACCGTAGCACATGCTCTCGCGCAAGGTCAGCCCATCGGGCAGGGGTACCACCCAATCGGCCGGCACCCGGATGTATTGGCCGAATCCGCCGGCGGTGTTCATGCCCAGGTCATAGCTCGTGACGATGACCTGGTCCCCCGGCTTGAATTGCCCGCCGGCGCTTTCGGCAACGACACCGGCGGCATCGATGCCGGGGGTGTGGGGGTAGTTGCGCGTGACGCCCTTGTTGCCGCTGGCGGACAATGCATCTTTGTAATTCAGAGAAGAGTAGTGAACCTGCACCACGACATCGCCCTGAGGCAAGTCATCGATGGTTCTGGTGGCGATTTCCCGATCGTATTGACGCTCACCAGCCTCGCTGACAACCATGGCCCTAAAGGTTATATCACTCATGCCATTTCTCCTTTTTAAATGATTATCGATTGAAGTCATAAAATAATATTTTTTAGGCTTTAAGATACTTAATTTGGCAAGGATAGAGAAAGGAAGCTGTATTGGAATACCACGACGATCGGAAACGCAGTCCAAATTAATTATCTTGAAGCCTGTGCTTGCATATGCTCGACAAATAGTTTGTCAGTGAGTGGATGGTCAATTCCAAATTCTGTGTTGATTTATTCACCGTATGCATGACACATGCACCCAAAAGACCGGCAAAGATCATCTCGATCACCTGGTCATTGTCCACGCCGGCTTTAAGCATTTGCGATGCCTTGGCCTGGTCCAGCAGCCGGCGCAGCATCGCCTTGAAACGATCAAAGCCCTCGTTGACAGCCTCGGCCAGCACCGGTTTTTGGTCGCTCAGCTCAATGGCGAAATTGACGAAGATGCACCCTCCCGGAAAGTTGTCGCTGTCCGCCAGGTAGTTGTCTTTATAATTGATTAAGATTTTTTTAATTTTCTCTATCGGGTCGTCGATCTGCCGCAATCCGCACAGATTGCGATCCCGCCAGATCTTGCGCGCCTGGCTCAGAGCCTCGTAAAAGAGCTGCTCTTTGCTTTTGAAATGGTTGTAAAGCCCCCCCTTGGACGTTCCCACCGCCTCGATAATGTCCATCGTGGAGGTGCCGAGAAAGCCTTTTGTTGAGAATTGTTTCAGCGCCTCGGTGATGATTTGTTCTTTAAGCGACATGACAGCCCATTTTCAGCTTCCAAGTTAGAAGCGCATCAGTGTTTCAATCGCTGCAGTTGAAACCGGATCCATGCGCCCCGTTTGAAAACAACCCCCTCAAACAGGGGAGACCGGTCGGTCTCTTTTAAAGCAAAATAATTCATCTTGCAGGGAATTGCAAATGAAAATCCGCATCTGCCGACCGGAATATCGGCAATCCATTGGGCTGCTGATCGGTCTTATGAGGGTTACGCTTTGAGTACTGCCGCCAGAACGCTGCCGGCCTGGCCGAAGAAGGTCTTTCGGTTGCCGCCTTCCCTTACATCGAAATTAAGGGCCTTGGATTTCATGGCATCGACCAGGACGTCCATCGCTTTTTTTTCATCTGAAAAGGCCAGCTTTTCGAGGTTCAATTCATGATACAGCCACGGTACAATTTGAATTTTGTAAGACGCCATTTCATTTCCTCTCATATCCGCATGGAAATCCCATAAGGTGACAATTCTACACAGCTCAGAGCAATCAACTATTGTAAATCAGGAAAGCGAATCGAATCGCCATTCCGATATATCGAGAATCTGTAATGCGCCGTACAAGTTTGTGGGACGCTGGGGGAAAGCCGCTTTGCATAACTTTCATCGGCGGCCGGATAAATCGCCTAGCTTTCGTCGTCCCTTTGAAGCCGATCAATATCCCTTCTTTTTTTAAAGAAGGGGAAAGGAATTATAATTCGTGAATGGCGCCTTTATATACCATTTTCGATCCTATGGCAAGCCCGCCTTTGGCGGGACAGGCGCAGGTCCAGAGTCCGGAGTCCCCAGGCGGACTGCCTGAAGGCCTCAGGTGGACCGCAAGTATCTCTTAAGGTTGTATTTCTTGGCCAGCTCATGGCGATGCTCCGGTGTCAACGAATTCATGTAGATCTTCCATCCGGGGCAAAAGCCGGCATGCCATCGCCATAGACGGCCCAACCAATTTTTGGGATTGGCATCGTACATTGCCTTGAATCTGCAGGTCTCGCAATTGTGTGTCCCCATCGGTTCCTCCTGATTGACGGCTGGCGTCATTTTTAATGGGATTCAGTTTCTATCGTCGGTGGATGCGGTGAATCATATGCCTGATCGGCCAGACCGTTGGTGGGATCGCCCTCATCAACCATTTGCTGCAACAGCCTCCGTTCCCGATTGTCGGGCAGACGCCCGCTTAAATGGGCGCGACAGACCTGAAGACCGTCCTGATTGAAAAAGCGTGCCTCGGCTTCGGCGCGCCCATTGGATTCGATTTTGGTCAAGATGATTTCGCAAAGAATTGTATCGCCGAAATAGACCGGCTTGATAAAATTGAATTGCATACCGGTGGCCAGCCAACCGACTTGGCCGCCGAATTCGCAGATCATGGAACCAACGAGAAGCCCATGGCAGATCCGTCCTGAAAAATGTTTTTGTTCGGCCCAGCGCGGCTCGTAGTGCACGGGGTTGTAGTCCCGGGTCAGCTCGCCGAACCGCTGTGTATCGGATTGGCAAAAGCGGCGACGATAGCTGAATGTATCGCCCGGTGTGAGTCCGGATATGGCTTGTTGTCGGATGGAATTTGGCATTGGTCCAGCTTTGACTGTGTTGCGGGTTGCAGATGCCGGCTATTGATATTTGGTCTGCAGCGCGCTCAACCGGCTCAAATAGCGCTGCCGATACATCAGGCCCTTCTGGTTGTTGATATCGTAAAACAGGTAATCCAGGTGTGGACGAATATCGATGCCGTACGAGTTGATTTTCGCATCGTTGGCCATATCTACGGTCAACAGGGCGTAATAGTTGATCAACATCCGCAGCTTTGTCTCACGCCGGAGCAAATACCCGCGCCCGCCCAGCGTATTCAGAAAATAGCAGGCATATTGATACAGACTCTTCAAGCCGGGATGCCCCAAACCACTGGTAGGGGTGTCGCTGCAAGCGGTCATCCAGGAGAACATGACAGCCATCGCAGGCTCGATCACGGCGGACTCGCTTTTCAGGATCTCCTTTATCAGGTCGATGCGCTCCTTTCCCAATATACGGTAAAAATGGGTGACATTGCGCACCAGGTTGTAGATATCCTCCATCTCGCCGACATTGATGGGAGGACTTGCGGCCAGCTGCTTTGAAACGGAATCAAACAGTTCCTCCGCGCGCATGTCCATACCCGGCCATATCAGATAGGCCTTGCTGTCCAGGTATTGAAAAAAGGCCACGACCTGGCGGGTGATCTGATCGCAATCCACAGCCTCAGGAGCCATGGGAGTCATGGCCTTGGTCTTGCCGAACACATTTTCCAGGTCCGCTCTGGAGGGCGTGCTCTGGTAGGCCATTCCAGCTTCTTCAGTGAGTTTCTGAATCTCGGCTTCCAGTTCCGCAATCCGGCTAAGATGTTTCTCCTTTTCTTTGTCCAGATGCTCCTGCATGGTGCTGCTGTGCCACTGCTTGAACCAGTAAGAGCCGAATAGGCCGATCCCCATGACGGCAAACACAATCACCAATACTTTGACGGTCTTTTCCATTTATCGCTGCCTTTGAAGTCAACACGTTATCGATTTTTCTGGGGCGTGATTTAGCGCTTTCACCATATTCCAGGCACGTACGGTTTGCAAGTCCCAGATCGCGCCTGCCGATCGCCACCCGACTGAGCGGTCGCTGATCACCGAGTGCATTAAATTACCCATCATCAGCCATCAAGAAATTCC
>JASFGJ010000461.1:0-4096 GCA_050123815.1 Desulfobacteraceae bacterium | reverse complement strand
CCGGTAACACCGCCGAAGGAGTACATGGTTTCAAACTCCGGTCCCTCTGTCAGGATGCCGGCATAAGGCTTCTCTTTTGCCAATTTGAGTTGGCTGCACCCAACGGGACACCCGTAGCAGCGCTCGGAACCGACATTGCGGGTCATCTGCACTTCCACACCGATCTTGTCCATGGGATCGTATTGCCCGGTGGCCGAATAGTTCTTCGTTGGGAAAATGCCCATGGTGCAAGTGTGATCCACCACCATGGGGGTTCCCATCTTGGAAAAGGCGGGATAGAGCACCTCGCTCTCTTTCATCGCCTTGGTGAACGATCCGCGGGAGGCTTTCAGCTTCTCCTCGTCCGCCACTGACACTTTTCCGGTGCCCCGAATGGCGATCGCCTTCAGGTTTTTCGACCCCATGACCGCGCCGAGCCCCTTGCGGCCCACCGCCCGCCATTCATTAATGATGGAGGCGATTTTCAGCAGGTTTTCCCCGGCCGGGCCGATGCAGGCCACCCGATAATTCTGATCTTTGAGATCGTTTTTAATGATCTGTTGGGCATCCAGGGTTTTCATTCCCCAGATCTTTTTCGCGGGTTTGAATTTCACATCGCCGTCCTTGATCACCAGAAGGGTCGGTGCTTCGGATTTGCCTTCGACGATCAGGGCGTCGTATCCGGCAAATTTCAATTCCGCCGGGAAGTGGCCGCCGCTAAGAGCCATCCCCACGGCGCCGGTCAAGGGAGACTTGGCCGTTACCGCCATCCGGCTGGTGCAGGGGATGTTGGTGCCGCTGAGCGGTCCGGATGCAAAGATCAGTTTGTTTTCAGGCCCGAGCGGATCGGCGGTGGCCGGCACCTCTTCGAACAAGTATTTAATGCCGAATCCGGCGCCGCCGATAAAATCCGCTGCGATCTCTTTTGGCAGGTCCTCTGTGGTCGCGGTCTGAGCGGACAAATCGATCCGCAATATCTTGCCCGTGTAGCCTCCTTTGAACATCGTCGCCCCCCTTTCCCTCGGTATCGGGTTAGCCGCCGCCCACCGGCGGCAGAATGGTTACTTCGTCTCCATCCTTCAGGACGGTATCCAATTGATTCAAAAATTGAACGCTGCGTCCGTTGACCATGAGCATGACGCTGGAACGCGGAACACGTCCGCCGGGTTCAAATAACTGCGAAGCCAGTTCGTCTCCCCATTTTGTTGTGAGAAGGTCAAGCAATCCCGCAACGGTTTCCCCCTCCGCCACCGTCATCCGGATGCGAGCCTGTCCGATTGCTTTTTTCAACCCCATGGTTGTTCGGATATTGATGTTCATATCCACAGACCCTATCGATCGAAGGTTGTCGCGGTCAGCCGGTGAAAAACAATCGCACCCCAAACCAAAGACAGCCCTGCCAAGTAGCAAGAAATAGGAATAAGATTGTTATTTTTTGTTCCTTATTGTTATTTAAAACCATCATTTTTTCAAGTCTTACCATTGCTTGTGTGATTGATGGGGCAGGAATCGCTTCGATTTTAAGTAGAAGTAGAAGAGGGACTGGTCTTGCCGTTGATGCGTTCGGACAGGGCGGGCCACGATTCGGCAACAATCATCCCCAGCACGATCAGCGCGCCGCCGATCCAGCCGACGGAACTGAGGCGCTCGTGAGCGTAGACAACGGCAAACAGGGCGCCGAATACAGGCTCCAGCGTATAGATCAGGGCCGCGCGCGTGGGTGTGGTCATCTTTTGGAAGACGGTCATGGCCCAGAAGGCGTAGACCGTGGCGAAAACGCTGCAGATGATCACCGCCCAGAACAAGGTCGGCGTCCAGACCCGGGGCCACGACACGGGTTCGAAGAGCAGGCTGCCGATCAGTGAGAGCAGCGCCATGGTCCCGATTTGAACAAAGGCCAGGGCACGTCCGTCATAACCGTGGGTCCATACATCCAGACCCAGGATATGAAAGGCCACAAAGATCGAACAGACCAAGACCAGAGCATCGCCCGGATTGAGCCGCCAGGGTTCCTGGTAGGTCAGCATGAACAGACCGATCAAAGCGCAGACGACGCCGATGCGCGATCCGGGCAGGGCCGGTTTTTTGAGCAGCGGGCCCGCCAGCAGCGGCACCCAGACCACGTTCAGGCCGGTGACAAAGGCGGCATTGGCCGAAGAGGTAATTGCCAGGCCAAAGGTTTGAAAGGCGTAGCTGCCGAACAGCAAAACTCCCAGCCCCACCCCGCGCAGCCAGCCGCTTTTTCCCAGGTCGGCAATGGCGCGGGGACCGGCCCACAGCATCAAAATCAGAGCCGCCAGCGCAAAACGGATCCAGAGAAAGGCCATCACCGGTATTTCCTCGATGGCGTCTTTTACCAGGGGGAAGGTGCCGCCCCAGAATACGGTCACCGTAATCAATATGAACTCCGCCAGATAGCGCCGGGAGTTGCCTTCGATGAATGGAACAGAGGGTTTCATATAATCATGTAATAATTGGCTATTGTTATCGCCCATTGCCTATGCTAAGGGAACGTGCTAAACCAACGAGATCGTACAATGCATCTTCAGTGGGGGCGTGTCAAGTATGAATGATCGTAGTGCCGAACCGGCTCGGGAGGCAAGACCTGTCACCGACAACCGGTTTGATTACGACACACTCGCAGCAGATCCGTTCACCCCAACGGCGGCAAATCGGCAGATGACCATCAGGCGTCCGTTGAATCTACTGCGGGAAACAAAAGCAGGGTATTAACACGTATCAGCATGGCCGGATTTCCGGCCTTTTTTTTTCACAAAATGGAGGATGTTATGAAAAAATTGTCTTTGGTATTGATTGCGAGTATTGGGATTGTCTGTCTGATCGCCGGAATGGCTGCAGCCGGTACGCTGGATGAGATCCAAAAGCGCGGCGTGCTGCGGGTTGGAATGGAACCCGGGTACATGCCGTTTGAGCTGACCAGCAAAAAAGGCGAGATCATCGGATTTGACGTCGACATGGCCAAGCGCATGGCCAAAGCCATGGATGTCAAGCTGGAACTGGTCTCCACCGCCTGGGACGGCATCATCCCGGCCCTGCTCACCAAAAAATTCGATATCATCATGTCGGGCATGACCCTGACCCAGGGACGCAATTTGAAAATCAACTTTGCCCAGCCCTATATCGTCATCGGCCAAAGCATTTTGATCCGCAAGGAGCTGGCCGGCACGGTCAAGTCCTACAAAGATTTAAACAATCCCAAATACAAGGTGGGCTCCAAACTGGGCACCACCGGCGAACAGGCCACCAAGCGCATGATCCCCAAAGCCAAGTACATCTCCTACGAAACCGAACAAGAGGGCGTATTGGAGGTGGTCAACGGTAAAATCGACGCCATGGTCTATGACATGCCTTACAACGTGGTGGCCATCGGCCAGAAGGGTCAAGGCAAACTGGTCCACCTGGACGAGGCGTTCACCTACGAGCCGCTGGCGTGGGCGGTACGCAAAGGTGATTTCGATTTCATCAACTGGCTGAACAACTTCATGAACCAGGTAAAAAACGACGGCACCTATGACCGCATTTACCAGAAATGGTTTATCAGTGACGCCTGGATGAAAGAGATTCAGTAAATGGCAGGCGGCATAGCACCATCGAAGGCCACGTGGCCATGGATGCTCCTGCTGGCGGCCATTCTGATCAGTCTGGCCGCCGGCATCTGGGGCGCCGTGCAAAAGATCGATTACGCCTGGCGCTGGAATCGAGTGCCCCAGTACTTTTTCTATTTGGGTGAAGATGCCATCAAGACCTCCTTCGACGGCGTTGTGAAGGCCATCGAAGAAAAGGGCAAAACGATCGAAGTCACGCTGGTCTCCGATCAAAATCAAAAAGATGCGGTGGTGGTCGACGCCGGTTCCCTCAATGTTTCCGAAGGCGAAGAGCTCTTTGCGGGCGACACCATCGGCTTTGTCCACCAGTGGCGTCTGGGGCCGCTGATGGTGGGCCTGTGGACCACCATGTGGCTCTCGGCCATATCCAGCGTGCTGGCCCTTTTCATCGGCCTGATCACCGGTCTGGCCCGCATCTCAAAAAACCTGACGCTGCGGGGTCTTGCCGCCATCTACGTGGAGTTTATCCGCGGCACGCCCCTGCTGGTGCA
>JASFGJ010000460.1:0-4107 GCA_050123815.1 Desulfobacteraceae bacterium | reverse complement strand
GTCTTGCACTTGCTCCTTGTTGGCCAGAATCAGCCGGATATCTTTCAGTTTTTCGGTAATCGTATCGATCGTATTATTCACGAAAACCGTGATATCGGTCTCTCCGTCATGGTTCATCAGCCCCATGGCCTGTGAAACCGAATAGTCGGACAAAAGCTGACAATACCGGTTGATGCCGTATATCAAATCCGATTTGGTGACCAGCAGGTAAACCGGAAATTTGGCCCCCATGACGCTGGTGATCTCGTCGATGCGTTTTCGAAGCGTGCGCCCCTCGTTTTCGACGGTTTCGATGTCGCTCTCCAACAGGCGGTTGGCTTCGACCGTGACAATGACGCCGTTGATCGGCTCTTTTCTGCGATATTTGATCAAATGCTCAAGAAAGGTCCGCCACTCTTTTTTATCCAGATCCTCATTGCGGTGGATCGAGTAGCGCCCGGCGATATCGATGACCACACTGTCATCGAAGAACCACCAATCGCAATTGCGGGTCCCCTCGACACCCACGACACGGTTAACATCGCCGAACGGCGACGGAAGCCGTGCGCTCTTTACGGCCGTTGATTTTCCGGCCCCGCTGCTGCCCACCATCAGGTACCAAGGCAGGACATAAAGCGGGTTGCCTTTCTGTTTGAGGTCGGATTTTTTTAAGGTCGCCACGGCATGTTTAAATCGGCGCCGCAGTTCGCGGGAGGCCTCATCCAGAGAAGAGGTGTTCCCGGGCATGTTTTCCGGACCGATAATGCCGTCGATAAATTTCATCTCTCGGCGCTTCAGAATGAGCTTGCGAAGCAAAATCGCTATAATGACCGAAGCGGCAAGGCAGGTCAGGATCATGGCTTTACCCCACCACTGAATATCCAGGCCGAGAACAATCAGCACGACAGCCCAGATAAGCAGCACGCACAGTATGACCAGGGCGGAAACGAATAGAAATCTTAACAGTTTTGCCAGTTTGAAATTGCGCATCGGTTGTCCGTCATCGAGTCCGTAAGTTACCGGTGGTAAAACCGGTGCCGTATCAATCGAAAAGTCCAGATCCTGGTGTGATCCTCACGTGTGGCATATCTCGGAGCAGCAATGCATGTGAGGTAAACAGCACGCACACCAATTAACTACATTTTGACTACATTTGAGCGAAATTATTCAAATCCATTCGGAGCAGATAATAGTAGATAGCCATCAAACCCAAAAAAAACCCCACAGAGGCCAGGCTTATCGCCAGCGGCAAAGCCCTCAGGCTGAAGGATCGTTTTTGGGGTGGTGGTGCATCGGTTTGTTTCTGGTAAGCCTCGGGAAACAGCTGCCGGTTTTCCAAGGTCGGCTCGCCCGCCGAACTGCCGAAAAGACGTTTCAAGTTGGATATTTTCAGATGATCCAGAACGGCTTTGTCTCCCTTGCCGATATATCGTCCCGCCAATCCCAAGGTCAGGCAGTAATAAGCGACCTCACGCACATCTCTGTCTTCATGCCCGATTTTATCCAGACGATCGAAGAACTCCATGCCGCCGTCGGCCATGTTGTAATAGCGTCGTTGCAATGATGCTTTCCGCCAGAGACGCTTGTGCTCCCATGCCGAATTGAGTACCGCCTCGTCAATCCAGACACAAACGGACATTCGGGCGTAGGTGTAATCCTGATCGGAAAATCCGCCTTCTTCCTTCAGGCGAAGGCTCTTTTTCAGAAGTTGGTCGACACGATCTTTGAACGTGTCAAATTCCGTGGTGCCGCCATCGGGTTTTTTAATGGAATGCACCACGTACACAATCAATTCAATAAAACAGTCAATCAGCCGCACTAATCATCCCTCCCGGAAACCATGAGCTCGATCCTGGCATCCTCAGGTTTTGCGTCCCAATTCAGTGACAGCCGGCTCTCTTCCTGGACGTTCTGCCACAGCCTGCTCTTATGACCGATCTGAAAATAGACGCCCATGCTCCTTCTGGGAAGCTCCGGCGGCGGGTGCTTGATATGTTTGAGTTTTATCCCGGGAAGAGATTGGGCGATCAGCAAGTCAATGAATTTCGGTGAGCTCAATTTGGCCATATTTTCCAGTTCCCTCACTACATGCAGTTGGGGAGCCTCGGTTTCGACAACCAGAAAATATTGTTTCCGCCCTTTAAACATTTTCTGCGGCAGTTCTAGACTGTAGTACGCGCCGTCATAGGCGAATTGGGCAATATATTCCGGTTCTGAAGCAATGTCCCCCATCAACTTGGTCAGAATTTTAATGGCGCGGTTAAAGCAGAGCGACAGGTTCTCATGATTATAGGCCGGTAGATAATATGGGTCGTCTTTGCGGATTCGTACCAGATTGATCTTCGATGAAAAAGTGGACAACTCGCCAATGAGCTGGCAAATCGTCCCATAAACGGTCCAGGGGTGAACGGAATACCCACTGCCGATCATGTGGCGCAAGATCGGCGAAAATCGGTTCAGCGTTCGCAAGGTCAGTAAAAAGACCATATCTTTTGTGCCAAACTCGGCGGTGTGCACGCCCCGCTCTTTTTTATTGGCCTCCAGCCGATTGGCCGTCGCGGTAGTCAATTCGCTGATCGATTTGACACATCGCAGCAACACCTTGGAGGAAAATATGGATAACGCCGGCGGCACAAAACTGGGCGACAGGATGATATTGCCTTTCTGGTTTACAAGCCGTGCGATCGGCAATATCTCATAATCTCCAATGGTGTTTTTTTCATCTTCCCATAAAATTTTCAGGACATATCGCAGCCGTTCAATGGCCATGGATTCGGAACCTTCGTAGAAATCGGGAAGGTTTTCGGTCTCGGCATCGGCAGTGAACCGAGTCGGCACCATGGAAAACGAGTCGTAGCGCAGCGGGTCGGAAACATTTTTACCGGTATTGGACAGCTTGCGAACCCCCAGATAGATCGTGAAAGGTTTGCCCTTGTCTTTCCAGGCCTTCTCAAAATTGCGTGACTCCAGAACGGCATTACCCGGAAAGACGGCATGTGTCATGTCCCGAAACCTGAATTCACCGCTCAGAACATTGAAGACGAAATTGGACAACGCCTCGGTTTGGATGACAATCTTGCCGGTACCCCAGAATGACGGTGTTTGAAAGCGGTTCAAAGGCTCGATCAGTGATTGCATGTACAAATCTTGCCATTGAAAATGGTGCGGCTGCAGAAACAGGCCTTCATGCCAGAATATCGGTTTTCCCGGCTCCCCTAAATTGTTGGTCTCTTTCTTATTGACACTCATCGCTACACTCGCGGTCCGTTGTAATAACCTTGCTGTACTCGATCTGATTGGGGCCTAGTTTCAGTTCGATGTTCAAGTTGCACGGCATGCATCGATATTTGCTTTTCCAGAAACTTACTCTCTTCTTAAAAACCTGAATTCGATGCCGCCGTATCATGCGTGCGTTGTCCAACTTGGCAAAGTACCCGGTTACGATGGCGAAGTACTCGGCTCTTTCCGCACGGTCGAGGATAAATGTCAGGTTCTCGCCGGCATGGATAATCTTGTTATTTACGGCAGCCACACTGGGGTCAAACAATTTGCACTCCAGTAATTTGTGGATGCCTGCGTCATCTTTGGTCAACTCATCGAACTTGTTTAATTCGCTAAGCTGATAGAAACACACATACAATGTATGGGCTTTGCTGTTGTATAGATTCAGTTTATGGTCTGCTTTGATATGAACACGAATGGACTCTTTTTCAAACTTCCATTTGGGCTGTTTTATTGTTGCTGCGCACCCGGTTAACGACAGACACAACACAAACACCACCAATACCACGCCGCTCTTGCTCATTATAACCTCCGAATGCATCGAACCTTTGAAGTGTGATTGTCTTGCATGCGGTCTGCCCGGTGCAACCGCCTATACACACGTAGATCAGGCGCCGACGCTCTTGGAAGAACAAAGGCGAACCCAACCATCCAGATAGAGATGCGGTAATCAAGCTACAACTACCCATATCGTGCCGGCCCCGAGTTTAGACCGACACATGCAATCACAATTCATTTTTTGCTTCTTTTCAGTGTGCGACTTGTGTTCTAAAGACGCACCTCTACCCTTCGCCGGCGTTGCAGCATCCTGCAACCGGTGTTGACAATCGACTGCCCGACAGGAAG
>JASFGJ010000459.1:0-4134 GCA_050123815.1 Desulfobacteraceae bacterium | reverse complement strand
TAATAGCCGAAGCGGCGCTACAGCATTCAAATCCCAATGCCAAAGCCCAAATACCAAATGAAGGTATGCTATCGATTGAATATTGAATCGGTCCCCATCCGCCATTTGACATTTGGATTTTGGCATTTGGTATTTTTGTCGGAATGATGTCGGAAGTGATTCGCCACCTATTTTTGGGACACAACGCTATGTGTTGTTGATTTTATCTCTGAGTTTGCCTGAGCACTTAAAGGTGACCACTTTGCGCGCTTTGAGCATTAGATCCTGACCGGTGGCCGGGTTGCGTCCACGGCGTTTTCGCTTCTCCTTTACGCAGAATTTGCCGAAGCCTGAAACCAGGACATCCTCACCGTTGACCAGGGAATCTTTAATCGTTTCAAGCAGGGATTCGATGACCTCGGTGGATTTTTTTTTGGTGAAGCCGATTTGGTTGACCTTGTTGATGATTTCATGCTTCGTCAATGCCATAGCGCCTCCTCGTAAAGGAAAATTCCTTTTCTAATCGCCTTTTTCTTCCATCTCTTTTTTGGCCGGATCGAGTTGATCGACACGCTGAATGATGGAATCTATTTTTTTTGAAATTTCATCAATCTCTGCTTTTAGTTTCCGCTCTTGCTCATCTTTCATTTATCCATCCCTTGTCAGAGTACAGGCGAATTGAGCTGCCGTTTAGCTGGGGTAGACACCCCGGTCGTATAGAAAGTCGTAATAATAGGTTTGGTAATCGTCGACATCCGCGTCGCTGATCTGCTTTACCGACGATGGTGATTGCGGTCCCACCAACCACAGATTTCTGGAATAGACATACAGGACATGCTTGAGCATCTCGGGCGACTCAACAATCTCAGGATTCTTTTGCGCATATTGATGGGTGGCGTCCAGGACCGATTTGACATTGCGAATGTATTCCGAATCGTCGAGCTGCTGATCGATAAAGGCCTTGTGCAACTGGTTTAAAATTAATTTTACATTCCCCTCGATTGCATCAATGCATTTCATTGCTCTCGTGCCTCTCGTAACCTATTGTTATTAGAACCAAAGGGTACAAATAGGGTGCTCCTGGGTGCTTGGTTTTGGGAGCCTTAAATACCGGGTTTCGATGGGGGTGTCAAGTTGTGCCGAGTCGTGTTCGCATTTTATACGCAAAAGGGCTTTAATTTACCGGGATTTGCCGATATATTGGCCTGGAAACAAAAAAGGGGTTTCAACGTAACTTGTTGAAATCCCTTAAAATGAATGGAGCCGGCGAGCGGACTCGAACCGCTGACCTGCTGATTACGAATCAGCTGCTCTACCAGCTGAGCTACGCCGGCCAAGGAAAGCGGTTTTCGCTTACTGTGTTTATGAACCAAAATCAAGAGAAAATTTCCTGGCTGCAGCTTTTGCAGACACAGCCGTCTGAGTCGAGACGCGTCGATATAACCGGTCTGAGCGACTCGGCTGCTGTGTATGCAGCCGCGCAGTTATTTCGCAAGCAGCGCCGGCCCATGGTGATCGTGGTGCCGTCGGCATCGGATGCCGAACAGACCATCGATGCACTAAAACTGTTTTTGCGGGATCTGGATACGCCCATTGGCTATTTTGCACCCTACAATGTTTCGGCGTTCAAGCGCATTTCCTTTCACAATGAGACAGCGGCGCAACGGATCCGAACCTTGTACCAGCTCGTCGAACTGTCGGGCATCGACATCACCGTCACTACGGTGGATGCCCTGGTACAGAAAGTGATGCCCAAACCAGAGCTCATTGAGTTTACCGAGTTGCTGATGGTCAACGAGGCGTGCGAACGGGATGCACTGATCGGGACATTGATTGCCGGGGGCTTCAGCCGCACGGCCGTGGTTGAGGAACCGGGAGATTTCAGCCTGCGGGGGGGGATTGTCGATCTGTTTTCACCGCTGTACGATGATCCTGTACGCATTGAATTTTTTGGTGACCTTGTCGAATCCATCCGTCTTTTTTCCGCAGAAACCCAGCGAACCATCGACACATTGAGCGAGATCGTGATTTTGCCGGCACGCGAGACCATCATCGCACCGTCAAAGCTGAACGAGATCCTTGGACGCGTCCGCAAACGGGCCTCGGAGATGGAACTACCGGTCACTCAGGTCAGGCAATTGATCCAGAGAATCAAGACCGAGGGCATTTTCCCGGGTTTCGAGAGCTTAAGCCCTCTGGTATACGCTCAATTGAGCACGCTGTTCGATTTCGTGCCGAGCCGGGCAATGTGGGTCATGATGGAGCCGGCCCGGCTGGTTTCCGCAGTAGAAGATTTCGAGATATCGGTGCGGCGCAGTTATGAGGGCGCCCGTGAGAGAGGCGATTTGTGTGTTGAGCCTTCGGATCTTTATTTGACATGGAACCAAGTCCAAACCTGTTTGAAACCTTTCGATCAATTTGCGTTGCGGAGCTTGCCGCGTCTTGAAAGTTCGGAAAGTGTTGACGGCACCGGGCTGACTTGTGAAACGCAGGTATTTGATAACAGCGAACTGCTCAGCGACAACCGCCTGTCCCATTCACATGAGACACCGTTTCAATTCCTGGTTCAATGGCTGGAACAGCAAAAAAAGGCCGGGATGACAACCGTCATTGTATGCCGCAGGCCGTCCCACCTTCAGCGCCTGGCTGATCTTCTGACGCCCTACCGCATGGAACCAGCGGTCATCGAAGCATTTTCCGACATCCTGACCGGCAGAGGACGCTTTTATATCATTAATGGTATGATTGCTGAAGGGTTCCGCTGGCCGGAGGCCTCGATAGCTCTAATTTCAGACGAAGAGATCTTCGGCACCCACTATCGCAAGAGCCGTGCGCCCAAACGGACCGCCGTTCAAGAGTTTCTGAACTATGAAGACCTGAAACAGGGGGATTTGGTGGTCCATAACGACCATGGTATCGGCCGGTATGATGGCTTGGTCAAGCTGGCGGTTGAAGGGTCGTACAACGATTTTGTGGTGGTTCGATATCAGGACGATGACAAGCTTTATCTGCCGGTCGATCGCATGGATCAGGTGCAAAAATATATCGGCGTGGACGGCGTGATCCCGGTGATTGATAAAATGGGTGGAAAATCCTGGGACCGGGTCAAACTGAAAGTCAAGCGAACCACCGAAAAGATTGCCGGCGAACTCCTCAAATTGTATTCTGCGCGCAAAGCCAGAAGAGGCCATGCATTTGGGACGGCGGATGCCTATTTTAAGGACTTTGAAGACGGTTTTCCGTATGAGGAGACCTCGGACCAGCGCAAGGCCATCGAGGATGTGCTCGATGACATGCGCAAGGAGGTCCCCATGGACCGCCTCGTGTGCGGCGATGTCGGCTATGGCAAGACCGAGGTGGCCTTAAGGGCCGCTTTTCTGGCCATCAGTGAAGCCAGGCAGGTGGCCGTTCTGGTGCCGACTACCGTATTGGCCGAGCAGCATTTTGCCACTTTCAAGCAGCGGTTTGAACGCTACCCGGTTAAAATCGCCTGTATGAGCCGTTTTCGACCTGCACGTGAGCAGCAGCGCATTTCAGTCGAGCTCAAGACGGGGACCATCGATATCGTCATTGGCACGCACCGCCTGCTGCAAAAAGATATCTGTTTCAAGTCGCTCGGACTGCTGGTGCTGGATGAAGAGCAGCGTTTCGGGGTGCGCCACAAGGAGCGGATCAAACAAATGCGGCAATCGGTGGAAGTGCTGACCCTAACAGCCACCCCAATTCCAAGGACCCTGCACTTTTCTTTGCTTGGTATTCGGGACATTAGCGTTATCTCCACCCCACCTGAACAGCGTCGGCCCATCATCACCTATATCAGTGAATTCGACGATGCCGTAATTGCTGAAGCGATCCATAAAGAGTTGGCGCGCAAGGGGCAGATCTTTTATGTCCACAACCATATCCAGTCGATCGATCGCATGGCGCAGCATCTCCAATCGCTGGTACCTGGGGTGCGCCTTGCGGTGGCGCACGGCCAGATGGATGAAGATCGCCTGGAGCGCGTGATGCTCGAATTTATGAATCATTAGATCGATTTGCTGGTTTGCACGACCATCATCGAATCAGGTTTGGACGTCGCATCGGCCAATACCATCATCATCAATCGCGCCGACCGTTTCGGACTGGCTCAAATATATCAATTGCGCGGACGGG